>NZ_LGQU01000032.1:0-196550 GCF_003115935.1 Azospirillum sp. TSH20 | reverse complement strand
GGGGGGGGGGGGGGGGGGGGGTTTATCCGTTCCGCCGCTCGCCAAACAAGCCAAACGCCTTCCGACGCCCCAGGAAACCGAACGCGCCCGCGTGCTTCGCCGCGATTCCACCGAGGTGGAAAAAATGCTGTGGCAGAAGCTGCGGAACGGCCAGCTGGGGGCGAAATTCCGGCGGCAGGAACCTATATTCGGTTTCACCGTCGACTTCGTTTCACACGATCACCGGCTGATCATCGAGTTGGATGGCGGCCAGCATGCCGAGCAGCGCGCAGTCCATGACGAACGGCGCACCAAAATGCTGGAGCAGGCCGGTTTCCGGATCATGCGGTTCTGGAATACCGATGTCGGCGACAACCTCGACGGTGTCCTGACGACGATCAAGGCGCGCCTGGACGAAACCTCCGTCCTGCGGCGGCCGGTCGCCGCGGCGAACCCCTCACCCGGCCCTGCGGGCCACCCTCTCCCGGGGCGGGAGAGGGACTCGGAGTCCTGATCCCATGATCGCCAAGCTGACCGGCATCGTCGATTCCACCGGCACCGACTGGGTCGTGCTCGACGTGAACGGCGTCGGTTACCTGCTGTCCTGCTCCAACCGCACGCTGTCGCGCCTGGCGGTGGGTGAGCGGGCGTCGCTGGTGGTCGAGACCTTCATCCGCGAGGAACGCATCGTCCTGCATGGCTTCGGCGATCAGGCGGAGCGGGAGTGGTTCAAGCTGCTGACCACCATCCAGGGCGTCGGCGCCCGGCTGGCGCTGTCGATCCTGGGCGTGCTCGACCCCGACCAACTGACCCGTGCCATCGCCTCGCAGGACAAGACCGCGCTGGTGCGCGCCGACGGAGTCGGGCCGAAGGTGGCGGCGCGCATCCTCAACGAACTCAAGGACAAGGTCGGCAATCTGGCGCTCGGCCCCGCGGCGACCACGGGTGCGCCGGCCGGCAAGGGCGCCCCCGCCGCCGTTCCGGGCGCCAGCCTGGCGCTGGCCGACGCGGTGTCGGCGCTGGTCAATCTCGGCTATGGCCGGTCGGAGGCCTTCGGCGCGGTCGTCGCCGCCGGGCGCGTGCTGGGCGATGACGCCGGCGTGTCCGATCTGATCCGCCAGGGCCTCAAGGAACTCAGCCAATGAGCGACCCCCACAACGATCGTCTGGTCCAGCCGGGCCAGGGACACGGCGATTCCGCCGAGTCGTCGATCCGCCCGCTGTCGCTCGCCGAATTCATCGGCCAGCGGCAGGCGCGCGAGAACCTGTCGATCTTCATCCAGGCCGCCCGCTCCCGCAACGAGGCGCTGGACCATGTGCTGCTGTTCGGGCCCCCCGGCCTGGGCAAGACGACGCTGGCGCAGATCGTGGCGCGCGAGCTGGGGGTGGGCTTCCGGGCCACCTCCGGGCCGGTCATCGCGCGGGCCGGCGATCTGGCGGCGCTGCTGACGAATCTGCAGCCGCACGACGTCCTCTTCATCGACGAGATTCATCGCCTTAATCCCGCCGTGGAAGAGGTGCTCTATCCCGCCATGGAGGATTTCCAGCTCGACCTTATCATCGGCGAAGGCCCGTCGGCGCGGTCCATCCGGATCGACCTGCCGCCCTTCACCCTCGTCGGCGCCACGACGCGCAGCGGCCTGATCACGCGCCCGCTGCGCGAACGCTTCGGCATTCCCGTGCGCCTGCAGTTCTACGAGCCGGACGAGCTGGAGCTGATCGTGCGCCGCGCCGCCGGCGTTCTCGGCATGGGCATCACGCCGGAAGGCGCGCGCGAGATCGCCAACCGCTCGCGCGGGACGCCGCGCGTGTCGGGCCGGCTGCTGCGCCGGGTGCGCGATTTCGCCGCGGTCGCCGGGGTGGAGGAGGTCGACAAGCGGGTCGCCGATGCCGCGCTGACCCGGCTGGAGGTCGACCGGCTGGGGCTGGACAGCATGGACCGCCGCTATCTCGGGCTGGTCGCCAACAACTATGGCGGCGGGCCGGTGGGCGTCGAGACGCTGGGCGCCGCGCTGGGCGAGCAGCGCGACGTGCTGGAGGAGGTGGTCGAGCCCTACCTGATCCAGCAGGGCTTCCTGCAGCGCACCCCGCGCGGGCGCATGCTGACCGACCAGGGTTTCCGCTATCTCGGCCTCAACCCGCCGAACGCGCCGC
This sequence comes from Azospirillum sp. TSH20, assembly GCF_003115935.1. Taxonomy (NCBI): domain Bacteria; kingdom Pseudomonadati; phylum Pseudomonadota; class Alphaproteobacteria; order Rhodospirillales; family Azospirillaceae; genus Azospirillum; species Azospirillum sp. TSH20. The sequence continues at coordinate 194,418 of NZ_LGQU01000032.1, read as the reverse complement.
TCCGGCAACTCGACCTGCTGGACCGGGTTCCCGATCCGACCGAAGGCCCCACGGACGAGGATGGCGATGAGTAACGTCGCTCCGTCCCTCTCGGGCCGGTTCGCGGAGGACGGCACGCACCGCTATCCGCTGCGGGTCTATTACGAGGATACCGACGCCGGCGGCATCGTCTACCACGCCAATTACCTGCGATTCGCGGAGCGGGCGCGGACGGAGATGCTGTACCTGATGGGCTTCCGTCAGAAGGAGATGGCGGAGGGTTTGGGCGATGTCACAGGTGTGTCATTTGCGGTACGGCGCCTGACCATCGATTTTGACGCCCCTGCCAAGCTGGAGGACACGCTTGAAGTGGAAACCCGAATCGTCGATATCCGCGGAGCCTCCTTCGCAGTTGCACAAGTCATCCGCCGCGACGGTCGCGTGCTGGCGCGCGCCGACCTGCAGCTGGTGACGATCAACCGGGCCGGGCGGGCCGTGCGCCTTCCCGAACCGGTGAAAGCGGCGATGGAGTCGCTGCATGCAAAGCAAAGCTCTTCGACGCCTGCCCTGCCTTAATCGACCTTTTCCCTTCCACATTCCCGTGCCAACAGCGCAACCGCGAGACTGACTGCGATGGACGCCCTGCAAACCGCCCAACTGGCCGGCAACGCCGCCACGACGGCACATGAGATCACGATCCTCGGCCTGTTCTGGCAGGCCGACGCGGTCGTCAAGATCGTGATGATGATGCTCGTCGTCGCCTCGATCTGGTGCTGGGCGATCATCATCGAAAAGCTGATGCGGATCCGCCGCCTGAACGCCCAGGCCGACTCCTTCGAGGAGGCCTTCTGGTCGGGCGGTTCGCTTGACGCGCTGTACGACCGCATCGGCCAGACCCCGGCTGACCCGATGGCCGCGACCTTCGCCGCCGGCATGCGCGAGTGGCGCCACGCCGCCGACCGCGGCATCGCCGGCACCATGAAGGGCTCGCTGCAGCAGCGGGTCGAACGGGTGATGGCGGTGACCATCGGCCGCGAGATGGCGCGGGCCGAACGCTACATGACGTTCCTGGCTTCGGTCGGCTCGACGGCCCCCTTCATCGGCCTGTTCGGCACGGTGTGGGGCATCATGAACTCCTTCACCTCGATCGCCGGTTCGGGCAACACCAGCCTCGCCGTGGTGGCGCCCGGCATCGCCGAGGCGCTGTTCGCCACCGCCATGGGCCTGCTGGCCGCCATCCCTGCGGTGCTGTCCTACAACAAGTTCTCCACCGACCTCGGCCGCTATGCCGACCGGCTGGACACCTTCTCGGGCGAGTTCTCGGCGATCCTGTCCCGCCACCTCGAGGAGCGGGGAGCCGCCTGAACCATGGCCGGACAACTCGCAGGCAAGTCCCACGGCCGCGGCAAGCGCCGGGGCTATCGCGCGATGGCCGAGATCAACATGACGCCGTTCATCGACGTCATGCTGGTCCTGCTGATCGTCTTCATGGTCGCCGCCCCGATGCTGACCGTCGGCGTGCCGGTCGACCTGCCCAAGACCAATGCCGCTCCGCTGGAGCAGCAGAAGGACCCGCTGTTCGTCACCGTGCAGACCGACGGCCGCGTCTTCGTCCAGGAGACTCCGGTCGAACTGGGCAACATGGTGCCGCTGCTGATCGCGGTGACCAACAACAACCCGGAAGCCCGCATCCTGGTCCGCGGTGACGCCAAGATCGCCTACGGCAAGATGCTGGAGGTGATGGGCACCATGAGCGCCGCCGGCTTCAAGAAGGTCGGTCTGGTCGCCGAGATGCCGAACGGCCCGACCGCGTCCAGCGCGCGGGTCGGCGCGCCCAAACCGGCGCGTTGAGGCGGGCGGAACTCCCATGCGCAAGCCCCTGATCGCCTCGGCGGTGCTGCACGTCGCGCTGGTCGCGCTGATGGTGCTCGGCATGCCGCCCAGCGATCGCAAGCTCGAAATCGCCTCATCGATCCCGATCGAGATCGTCGACATCGGCGAGGTCACCCAGGCCGCCCGCGTCGAGAAGGGCGAGCCGAAGCCGGCCAACGCCGCGCCGCGCCCGCCGACGCCGGAAGCCAAGCCGTCGCCGCCGGCGCCCGAGCCGCCGGACGAGGAGGACGAACCGCCTCCGCCGCCCCCGCCGCCTGCCAAGACGCCGGAGCCGCCGAAGGTCGCCCAGGTGCCGCCGCCGCGCGAGCCGACGCCGCCGCCCAAGCCGGCTCCGACGCCTCCGCCACCGCCTCCGCCACCCCCGCCGCCTCCTCCCCCGGATCCGGCGCCGTCGCCGACTCCGAAACCGCCGGAGCCGCCCAAGCCCGAGCCGCCCAAGCCCGAGCCGCCGAAGCCGGAACCGCCGAAGCCGGAACCGCCGAAGCACGAGCCCAAGCCTGAGCCTCCGAAGCCTGAGCCGCCAAAGCCGGAGCCGAAAAAGCCCGAGCCGCCCAAGCACGAGCCCAAGCCGGAACCGCCCAAGGCGGAACCGAAGAAGCCGGAGCCGGCGAAGGAGGTCGCGAAGGCGGAACCGAAGAAGGCGGAAACCCCGGCCAAGCAACCGGAGAAGCCGTCGGCCAAGACCGACCCGCTGTCCGACCTGCTGTCGAACGTCGGGAAGATCAAGCCGTCGGACAACCCGAAGGCGGACGGCAAGGCATCGGCCAGCGCCAACAGCGACGCCAAGCCCAGCCAGAAGACCGCCTCGGCGGCGCCGGCCGGGGCGGCGAAGGCAACCAACGGCCCCGACAAGCCGTTCAAGCCGTCGGGCCGCGCGCTGGACGCCATCCGCGGCCAGTTGAGCAAGAACTGGAACTTCGACAGCGGCCGCAAGGACGCTGGGTCGATGCAGATCGAGATCCACGTCGAGGTCGGCCGCGACCACAGCGTGATCCGCGCCTGGATCGACGAGAAGTACAAGTCGCGCTACATGTCGGACGCCGCCTTCCGGGCGTCGGCCGATGCGGCGGTGCGCGCGGTCAAACGGTCCAGTCCGCTGGACCTGCTGCCCAGCGAGTTCACGTCGCAGACTTATGAAGACTGGCGCTTCATCGTGTTCAATTTCGACCCGAGGGACATGTTCTGACCATGACGACGAAGACGAGGCTTCTGTTGAAGCTGGCCGGGGCCACCGGCGCGCTTCTCCTCTCCCTCGGCGTTGCCGCTCCGCAGGAGGCGCGCGCCGAGTTGCGCATCGACATCACGCGGGGCGTGTCCGAGCCGCTGCCAATCGCGATCACCAGCTTCGCCGGAGCGGGCGGACGCGATGCCCAGCTGGGCGCCGACATCTCCAAGGTCATCTCCGCCGACCTGGAGCGGTCCGGCCTGTTCAAGCCGCTGGACCCGCGCGGCTTCCTGCAGACGCCGGAGCAGCTGCGCAGCGGCGAGCCGCGTTACCCCGACTGGAAGGCGCTGGGCGCCCAGGCGCTGGTCGCCGGCAACACCACGACGGGTGGCGACGGCCGCATGAAGGTGGACTTCCGCCTGTGGGACGTCGCCGCCGGCCAGTACATGCAGGGGCTGAGCTACAGCGCCTCGCCGCAGGAATGGCGCCGCATCGCCCACATTGTGGCCGACGCCATCTATAAGCGCCTGACCGGCGAGGACGGCTATTTCGACACGCGCATCGTCTATGTCGCCGAATCCGGCCCGGCGAACGCGCGCAAGAAGCAGCTGGCCATCATGGACCAGGACAGCGCCAACCATCAGTTCCTGACCGACGGCCAGACCCTGGTCCTGACGCCGCGCTTCTCGCCGACGTCCCAGGAAATTACGTACATGTCGTACTTCAACAAGAAGCCGCGCGTGTACCTGTTCAACATCGATACCGGCCGCCAGGAGGTCCTGGGCGACTTTCCCGGCATGACCTTCGCCCCGCGCTTCTCGCCCGACGGCAACAAGGTCATCATGTCGATGGCCCAGAACGGCAACACCGACATCTACACGCTGGACCTGCGCACCCGCCGCCAGACCCAGCTGACCGACGCGCCGGGCATCGACACCGGTCCCAGCTATTCGCCGGACGGCCAGCGCATCGTCTTCGAGTCGGACCGCGGCGGCACGCAGCAGCTCTATGTCATGGGCGCCGACGGATCGGGCGTGAAGCGGCTGACCTTCGGCGAGGGCCGCTACGGTACGCCGGTGTGGTCGCCGCGCGGCGACCTGATCGCCTTCACGCGCCAGCGTGGTAGCAGCTTTGCAATCGGCGTAATCCGTCCGGATGGAACCGGGGAACGAATCCTGACCGAAGCCTTCCACGTCGAGGGGCCGACCTGGGCGCCCAACGGCCGTGTTCTCATGTTCTTCAAGGACTTGCCGACGGGTGACGGCCGTGGCCGCAATGCCCAGCTGTACAGCATCGACATCACCGGCGCGAACGAGCGTCGCGTGAGCACCCCGGTCGGCGCGTCGGACCCCGCGTGGTCGCCCTTGATTCCCTAGTGGAGTAGCCCTATTTTGCGGCGGCGCGGGAGCAATGCTCAAGACAAAGGTCGGACGTCGTCTTTTCGTCGGGGATTGGCGAAAAGAAGCGGCTCTCGTGCTGACTAGTCCGGCCACTCAACAATTGTCGTTCAAGGGGTCCCTGAACATGCGCATGAAGTTCCTCGCCCTCGCCGCGGTTGCCCTGCTCGCCGCTTGCGAATCCACGCCGAACGACGCCGCCAACGGCGCCAACACCGGTGCCCAGCAGACCTCGGTCCGCCCGGGCTCGGCGGAAGATTTCGTCGTCAACGTCGGCGACCGCGTCTTCTTCGGCCTCGACCGCTTCGACCTGTCGCCGGAGGCTCGCGCCACCCTCGACCGTCAGGCCAAGTGGCTGCAGACCTACGGTTCGGTCACCGTGACCGTCGAGGGTCATGCCGACGAGCGCGGCACCCGCGAGTACAACCTGGCCCTGGGTGAGCGCCGCGCCAACTCGGTGAAGAACTACCTGGCCGCCAAGGGCATCCCGGCCGGCCGCGTCAACGTCGTGTCCTACGGCAAGGAGCGTCCGGCCGTGGTTGGCTCGAACGAGGCCGCCTGGTCGCAGAACCGCCGTGGCGTGACCGTCGTCAACTAATGACGCCGGTCCCCGCCTGACGGGGAATTGGGAAAAGGCGCCGCCACCGGGCAACCGGGGCGGCGCCTTTTTCTTTTCGGCAGGCGGCATTCCCGGATCTTTTGATGGCCGGATTCCCGGCGCTGTCGGTTCTTTTGCGCCGGTGCGCAAGTTCTGCTAAACAGCGGCCATCGCGTCGCCTTTTTCGTTCGCCATGGTCGCCGTGGGTGTTCCCCCCGGCATCAGATCTCCTCAGGATCCCACGCGCATGACCAACATCCGTCCCGTCGCCGCCCTGCTGCTGGGTGGCATGCTCGCGGCAAGCCCCGCCCTGGCCCAGTCGAAGGGGCAGATCGAGCGGCTGCAATCGCTGGAAACCCAGGTTGCGGCGCTGGGCGGTCCGGTGGAGGTGGCGCAGCTGTCGCCCTCCGTCGCCGCCGATTTCGAGATCCGGCTGCAGAACCTGGAACGCGCCATCCAGGACCTGACCGGCAAGTACGAGGAATCGACCTATCAGGTCACCCAGCTGCGCGAGCGCCTGGAGAAGGTGAACGCCGACGTCGATTTCCGCCTGAAGGAGCTGGAGAAGGGCGGCGGGGCCGCCGGAGGGGCGATGGGCGGCGGCGCCATGGCCGATGCCGCGCCGTCGAAGCCGGCGAAGGCCGCTCCCGACGACAAGAAGCCGGCCGACAAGCCGGCGCAGACCGCAGCAGCGAATCCGCCCTCGACCGCCGGTCTGTCGCCGGAAAAGCAGTATGAGCAGGCGTTCGAACTGCTGCGCAACTCCGACTATGACCGGGCCGAGAAGGCGCTGCAGGAGTTCATCTCCAAGAACAAATCCCATGCCTATGCCGGCAACGCGCAATATTGGCTGGGCGAGAGCTATTACGTCCGCAACCGCTTCCCCGAAGCGGCCCAGGCCTTCGCCGAGGTGCTGTCCAAGTACCGCACCAACCCGAAGGCGGCGGACAGCCTGCTGAAGCTGGGCATGACCCTGCAGCAGATGAACAAGAAGTCGGATGCCTGCACCGCCTTCAACCAGCTGCTGACCAAGTTCCCCGAAGCCTCGGCCAGCGTGAAGCGCCGCGCCGATACGGAGCGCAAGCGCATCAATTGCCCGGCCTGATGGGCGGGACCGGCGACTCCGATCCGGTATCGCGGGAGGAGTTCGCCCGTGCGATGGCGGCGCTGGGCGGATTCGAACCGGCGCCGGCCGTCGCCGTCGGGCTTTCCGGCGGCGGCGACAGCATGGCGCTCGTTCTGCTGCTGCGGCATTGGGTCGCAGAGCGTGGCGGAAGCCTGCTGGCACTGACCGTCGACCACGACTTGCGGCCCGAATCGGCCGACGAGGCGGCGACGGTCGGGCAGACGGCGGCCCGACTCGGAATTCCTCACCGCATCCTGCGCTGGGACGGGGAGAAGCCCTCGGCCGGATTGCAGGCGGCGGCTAGGGCGGCGCGGCACCGGCTGCTGGCGGCGGCCTGCGGCGAGGCCGGCATCCTGCATCTGGCGCTCGCCCACCATCGCGACGATCAGGCGGAAACGGTGCTGCTGCGGCTGGCCCGCGGCTCCGGCATCGACGGGCTGGCCGGAATGGCCGCTGTGCGCGCCGACGGGGCGGTGCGGGTGATCCGGCCGCTGCTGAACTTTTCCCATGACCGGCTTCTGGCGACCTGCCGCGCCGAAGTGGTCGACTGGATCGAGGACCCGTCCAACCGCAATCCGCGCTTCGCTCGCGCCCGGTTGCGTGCCGCCGTCGATCTGCTGGGCGGGGAGGGGCTGGACGCCATCCGATTGGGCGAGGTTGCCCGCCGTGCCGGACGGGCGCGGGCGGCGCTGGAACAGGCGACCGCCGGGCTGCTTGCCGAGGCGGCGACCGTTCATCCGGAAGGCTGGATCACGCTGGCTCCCGCACCGTTGCTGGACGCGCCGGCGGAGATCGCGCTGCGGGCGCTGGCCCAGGCTCTGACCGCGGTCGGCGGGCCGGCCCATCCCGTGCGCGACGAGGCGCTGGAGCGTCTGCTCGGTGCCCTGGCGGACGGGCAGGGCACGACCTTGGGCGGCTGCGTGGTGCGGCTGCGGCGGGGCGCCGTCATGGTGGCGCGCGAGCCGGTTGCGGCACTGGAGCGGCTGAGCGTACCGCCGGGCGGGCGGGCGCTGTGGGACGGCCGCTTCGACCTGCGGGTGTCTCCGCGACATGGCAAGCCCGTTATGGTCGCTGCGCTGGGGGCGGCGGGCTGGCGCGAATGGGTGGCCCGGCGGGCGCCGGAGAGGGTGCCCGATCTGCCGGTTCCGGTGCGGGAAACCCTGCCAAGCCTTTGGTCGGGAACGAAATTGCTTGGCGTACCAATGGTTGGCGGACGATACGGGTTGGACGCGGATGGACAGGTCCCGATGGACCGCGCGATCTTCCGTCCGCTTTCGTCGTTGGGAAGACCAGCTTTTACGGTTGTTTCGGACCGGCGCGGCATTATTTAATCAGGGAACGTGCCCGTAGGAGTCCGGGGTGCGGCCTTGTCGGCGCACCGCATGGCGATGGGTTCGCAGAAAGGCGTGTGACGTGAACAATTTCGGCAAGAACCTCGCGCTCTGGATCATCATAGGGCTGCTGCTCGTGGCCCTGTTCAATCTGTTCCAGAGTTCTTCCACCCGCAGCCCGCAAACGACCGTTCCGTTCAGCGAGCTTCTCGCCGAAGTGGACCGGGGCCAGGTTGCAGACGTGACGATCAAGGGCAACCAGGTTTCCGGCCATTTCTCGGACGGCCGCTCCTTCAGCACCTATGTCCCGCCCGAAGCGGGTCTGGTGGAGCGCCTGACCAACAAGAATGTCCGGATCAATGCGGTCCCCGACGACAGCAACGTCCCGTCGCTGTTCTCGGTGCTGCTGTCCTGGTTCCCGATGCTTCTGCTGATCGGCGTCTGGATCTTCTTCATGCGCCAGATGCAGTCCGGCGGCGGCAAGGCCATGGGCTTCGGCAAGTCGCGGGCTCGCCTGCTGACCGAGAAGGTCGGGCGCGTGACCTTCGACGATGTCGCCGGCATCGACGAGGCCAAGCAGGAGCTGACGGAAATCGTCGAGTTCCTGAAGGACCCGCAGAAGTTCCAGCGGCTGGGCGGCAAGATCCCGAAGGGCTGCCTTCTGGTCGGCCCGCCGGGTACCGGTAAGACGCTGACCGCCCGCGCGGTGGCCGGCGAAGCCAATGTCCCGTTCTTCACCATTTCCGGTTCGGACTTCGTTGAAATGTTCGTCGGCGTCGGCGCCAGCCGCGTCCGCGACATGTTCGAACAGGGCAAGAAGAACGCCCCCTGCATCATCTTCATCGACGAAATCGACGCGGTCGGCCGCCATCGCGGCGCCGGCCTGGGCGGCGGCAACGACGAGCGTGAGCAGACCCTCAACCAGCTGCTGGTCGAGATGGACGGCTTCGAGGCGAACGAGGGCGTGATCCTGATCGCCGCGACCAACCGTCCGGACGTTCTCGATCCCGCGCTGCTGCGTCCGGGCCGCTTCGACCGTCAGGTCGTGGTGCCGAACCCCGACGTGCTGGGCCGCGAGAAGATCCTCAAGGTCCACATGCGGAAGGTCCCGCTGTCGCCGGACGTCGACGCCAAGGTCATCGCCCGCGGCACCCCCGGCTTCTCCGGCGCCGATCTGGCGAACCTGGTCAACGAGGCGGCGCTGCTGGCGGCCCGCATCGGCAAGCGCGTCGTCGGCATGAACGAGTTCGAGAACGCCAAGGACAAGGTCATGATGGGTGCGGAACGCCGCTCCATGGTGATGACCGAGGACGAGAAGAAGCTGACCGCCTACCACGAGGCCGGCCACGCCATCTGCGCCATCCACTGCGCCGACAGCGACCCGGTCCACAAGGCAACCATCATCCCGCGCGGCCGTGCGCTGGGCATGGTGATGCGCCTGCCGGAAGGCGACCGCATCAGCCTGTCGCAGGCCAAGCTGCTGGCCGACCTGACCGTCGCCATGGGCGGCCGCATCGCGGAAGAGCTGATCTTCGGCAAGGAGCGGGTGACCACCGGCGCCTCGGGCGACATCAAGATGGCGACCGAGATGTCGCGCCGGATGGTGACGGAGTGGGGCATGAGCGACAAGCTCGGCCCGCTGCTCTACGGCGAGCCGACGCAGGAGGTGTTCCTGGGCCATTCGGTGACCCAGCACAAGAACATGTCCGACCGCACCGCCCAGCTGGTCGACGAGGAAATCCGCCGCATCGTGGACGAGAGCTACGACCGCGCCCGGACCATCCTGACCGAGAACATCGACCAGCTGCACACCCTGGCCAAGGGCCTGCTGGAGTACGAGACGCTGAGCGGCGACGAGATCAACCGTCTGCTGCGCGGCGAGCCGATCCTGCGGGACGACGACCGCGAGACGATGGCCGTCCCGCCGCGTCCGACCACCGGCACCGGCCGCCGGTCTTCCGTCCCGCCCAGCACCGGGCAGGAAAGCGGCGGCATGGGTCCGGAACCGCAGGGCACCTGACGGTTCGGGGTTCCGAAATGAAGAAGGCGGCGCTGCGAGGCGCCGCCTTTTTTGTTGGGCCTGTTGTTGCTCCGTGGAAGATTGACGGCGTCCGGGGTTGGCATCAAACTTTGCTACCGGGAAGTGGAGAGGTGTCATGACCGGTCGGAACTTCAGCCTGACGGACCGTTTGAGCGACTTCATCGACCAGCAGGTCGAGCATGGGCGGCATCAGAATGCCAGCGAGGTCGTTCGCGAGGCGTTGCGCCGCTATCAGGACGATCTGGAGGCGGAGCAGGCGAGCCTTGCCGCCATTGGGGACATCGCCCGCCGTGGTATCGCTGCGGTCGAGCAGGGCGATTTCCGTCTGGTGCAGGGCGAGGAGGGACGGCGTGATCTGCTGGCGGACCTGAATCGCCGTGCCGCCATGCGTGCTGCCGCCAGACGGGGATGACGGTGACCGCCTTCCGCCTTACTGGTCCGGCGGAAGCCGAACTGGACGATATTCTGGACTGGAGCGAGCGGAAATTTCACGAGGTCGGCCGGATGCGCTATGCGGCGCTTCTGGTCCAGGCGATGCAGGACATTGCCGTCGATCCGCGACGTCATGGTATCGAATGGGTAGAGGCGGCCGGACTCCGGGTCGGGCTTTACCACATCTGGCACAGCCGGACCCACATTGCCGATCCAGCCGAGCGAATCCACGCGCCGCGTCACCTGATCGTCTTTCGGCTCGCCACCGATGGCATTGTCGATATTTTGGGCTTCGTCCATGAGAGCATGCTGCGCGGCCGTGCGCTCAGCAGGATCGTTCGAGCGAATGCCTGACGGGGCCTCCGCCGCCTGACTGCCCATCTGAGGCTATCGGGCGGCGGAGAAATCCCTCAGAGCGAGCCCTTCTGCTCGCGCCGGCGGTCCAGCGCCACGTCGAACTGGCGCAGCAGCTTCTGCATGCCTTCGAAGTACAGCTTGCGCGACGGCGTGTTCTTCATGCAGCGGGCGTCCAGATGGGCGACGCTGGTGAGCGCTGAGACGCAGTAGCCGAGCAGCCAGTAGCGCGAGCGGATGCTGCGCAGGTAGTCGCGGAAGGGCTCCGGCTGGCCGTTCATGAAGCTGCTGAACGACGTCTCGTAGTCCGACAGGATGGTGCGGATGTCGAGCAGCGTGGTCTCCAGCAGCTTGCCCACCCGTTCGATGTGCATCAGCAGCTGGGTCTCGTAGGGCTTGTGCATGCGGATGTCGACCGGAATGCACTCGCGCGACTTCAGCCAGGTCAGGATGGTGCGGGCGCGGGGCGCGATGCGGCGCAGCTGGTATTCGTAGAAGGTCGTGCCCTTCCACGCGCTGAAGATGGTGTCGGCCTCCGACCGCTCGATGCCGAAAGCGGAGACGAACAGGCCGGCCTCTTCCAGATTGGGATTCCAGATCGCTTCCAAAAAGCGTTCGATGCTTCCGGCGCTGCCCTGGCTGCCGGACAGCGCCTTGCGGACGATCGGCTCGATGCGGGCGCGGATCAGGCGGCGGAGCTGGTGGTCCTCCTCGTTGGAGATCAGCCAGTGGCGCGGGTCGACGTTGACCTTCTCCGCCTCGAAGCAGGTCTTCAGCAGGAAGGCGTCGAGCGACGGAACGTCGTCGATCATCTGCAGCATCTTCATGTCGCCGATGATGCCGTTCTCCTGCGGCCCGTGCTTCAGGCCGAACTGCTCCTCCAGCAGGGTCGCGCTGTTGCGGCCGCGCAGATAGATGGCGATGCCGCCGGCCTCCGGCGCACGGGCGTTGTGCGGCACATAGATGCCGGTCTCGACCGGGCGCTCGCCGCCTTCCAACTCCTCGTCCTCGGCGATCGGATCGCCGCCGTCGTCGTCGCGGTCGTCGAAGTTCGGGTATTTGAACAGGATGCAGTTGTTCAGGCCCTGGGCCTTGAACATGCGCTGCTCTTCCGGGATCTCGCGCGTGATGGCGATGAGATTCATCGACACGCTGGAGCCGCCATAGAGGATCTGCTCAAGGATCGGAGAAACCGAGTCCATTTTCTTACGAGCGCGCATGAATATTACCCAAATCCGCGAATATTGCGCAAATCATAGACGCCGTTTTTGCAAACGCAAAGAGGGATCGGCGTGCCGATCCCTCTCCTCGTCATGCGATTGCGGGCGCCGTTCTCCGGCTCAACCGACTGGATTTCAGCCGGCCTTCGGCGTGCCGCCCAGCGAGCCCAGCAGGCTGGCGACCTCGGCCGCCTCGTCCACCGCGACCATGCCGACGGTGTGATAGCCGCTGTCGACATGCATCACCTCGCCGGTGACGCCGCTGCCGAGATCGGACATCAGGAACAGGCCGGCGCCGCCGACCTCCTGGATGGTGACGTTGCGCTTCAGCGGGGCGTTCAGCTCGTTCCACTTCAGGATATAGCGGAAGTCGCCGATGCCGCTGGCGGCCAGAGTCTTGATCGGACCGGCGGAAATGGCGTTGACACGGATGTTGCGGCCACCCAGATCGACGGCCAGATAACGCACACTGGCCTCCAGCGCGGCCTTGGCGACACCCATCACATTGTAATGGGGCATGACGCGCTCGGCGCCGTAATAGGATAGAGTGAGCAGGCTGCCGCCGTCCTTCATCAGCGGCACGGCGCGCTGCGCCACCGCGGTGAAGGAGTAGCAGGAGATGTCCATGGTGCGCAGGAAGTTGGCCCGCGTGGTGTCGAGATACAGCCCGTCCAGCTCGTTCTTGTCGGAAAAGGCGATGGCATGAACCACGAAGTCCAGCCCGCCCCATTCCTTTTCGATGGCGGCGAAGGTCGCGTCGATGCTGCCCTCGTCCGTCACGTCGCAGGGCAGGACGAGCTTGGCGCCGACCTGATCGGCCAGCGGCTTCACCCGCTTCAGCAGCGCATCGCCCTGATAGGTGAAGGCAAGCTCCGCCCCGTGCTGGGCCAGGGTGGAGGCGATCCCCCAGGCGATCGAACGATCGTTGGCCACGCCCATGATCAGGCCACGCTTGCCGGCCATGAGCGGCATCGGATTGGACATCGGAACCTCGTGAACGACGGATGTGCCGCGGGACAAGCCGCGAAAAGTGGGGCGCATCCTACACGAAAGCGCCCACCGGTCAAACCGACGCGGGCGGTCCCGCCGCAGGAGGCGTCGCATGGCTCACCCTAAGGACACAGACGGCCGCGAGGAGGAGGAGCGCAGCCGCATCCTCAGCGGTCTGAGGGAGCTTGGCGGCTTCTTCGGCCACTCGATGCTGCGCTTCTACAACGACAACTGTTTCCAGACCGCGGCGGCGCTGACCTACACCTCGCTGCTGGCCATCGTGCCGATGATGACCATCGGCTTCGCCATCTTCTCCGCCTTTCCGGCCTTCAGCGCGCTGCAGCTGCGCATCCAGACGGCGCTGGTCAAGAATCTGGTGCCGGAGATCGGCGACGCGATCCTGGAATATCTCGGCCGCTTCATGGCGAATGCCGGGCAGATGCCGATTTTCGGCGTGATCGGGCTGGCGGTGTCGGCGGTGCTGCTGATCTGGACCATAGAGGGGTCCTTCGCCACCGTCTGGCGCGTGCGCGAGCCGCGCTCCTATGTGACCCGCATCCTGTCCTTCTGGGCGGTGGTGTCGCTGACCCCGCTGTTCGCCGGCGCCAGCCTGTCGCTGTCCAGCACGCTGTGGACCGCGCTGGAGGTGGCGCACCTGCAGGGTGTGGTCCATCCGCTGGCGGGAATCGGCATGCTGCTGCCGTTCGGGCTGCAGTTGCTGGGATGTACGCTGCTGTATCTGGTGATCCCGAATCGCGACGTGTTCTGGCTGGACGCGCTGTGCGGCGGCGCCATCGGCTCGATCCTGCTGGAAGGGTCGAAGGCGATCTTCGGCTGGTACATGCGCGAATACCCGGCCTACCAGACCATCTACGGCGCCCTGTCGGTGGTGCCGATCTTCCTGTTCTGGCTCTACATCGCCTGGTCGACGGTGCTGTTCGGCGCGGTGGTCGCGGCGTCATTGCCGGAATGGCGCGCCGGCAAGGTCACCCGCGGCGGCATGGAGGGGCTGTTGCCGGCCCAGCGGCTGGCGCTGGCGCTGGCCGTCCTGCACGAACTGATGGAGGCCAGCCGGCTGGGCGTCGGCATGCGCCGCCGCACGCTGGTCGGCCGGGTGCCGGTGGGCACGCTGCTGATCGACGGCATCCTGGAACAGCTGCGCGACGCCCATTGGGTGGCCCACACCACCCGCGACGCCTGGGTGGTGACCCGCGACATGGGCGAAGCGACGCTGCTGGAGCTGTTGAAGGCGCTGGGCATTGGCATGCGCGGCTCGGTCCACGGTCTGGGCGGGCTGGACCTGCCCTGGCAGGAGCGCACCGCCCGCCTGCTGGACGCCGCCGAGGCACGGCAGAGCGATCTGCTGAACGTGCCGCTGAAGAGCCTGCTGAACGACGATCTGCCGCCGGAAGGGCAGCCGGCCGGGCAGGGAAGTGGAGCGGTTTCGCTGCGGGCGGTTAAAAGTTGAATGCGGCCTTTTGATTGCTACGCAAAGGAGCGCATCATGTCGAGTGGTTTAGGGTTCGTCAGATGGAAGTCGAAACACCTTATAAGCTCTAGAATCATAATTCGTGATAAAATCGCAAAATCAAGCGTTCCGTCGATTCGATGTATGCTGACGATCTAATGCTGGATCTTGCGAAAATACGGAATTGTGCAGGTCCAGGTGTCGAGACCAATAATCTCAATTCTGGCTTCCACATTCCGGCATTCCGTATCGATTGTAAAAATCCTTGTTAGGACCGCGACATCATTCATCTTGATGGTGAATCGTTCCTTAGGGTGGATGGTTACATTTCCGTGGTTGCATACCACGTCGAACGCCGCATGCGACTCGGGGCCGGTCACTTCCTGGCCGTCCGAGCGTGCCAGCAGCAGCGTTATCTCATAGTCTCCGGGTTCCAGCGTCGCATATGGCCCGTAACAAAGGTAGCCTCCGTCGCTCCGCGGGGTGCGGGTACGGATTGCGGGCTGTCCGCACAGGTCGGCGGATTCTCCGATCTGGCTATGATACTGCATGGATGACCACGCCTCGCTGCCCCGTTTCATGACTTCCGCGTGACCAAGGGCAAGGGCGCGCTCGGCTATCATCGTGAGTCTGTTCGGATTTGCGCAAGCGATGGCGATTTCACCGCCGCCGTGTCCACCTCTGAAAAACCGGAGTTCCATCGAATTGCGTTCGAAGCAATCCCGGATGAACTTGTGGGACCATCCGGATTCGAACCAGCCGTATTTGCGCGCTACATACACGGATTCGTAATCGAGTCGAATTCCCCAGTGCTTCCACCAAGTTTGTTGGATCGGTTCGCCCGTGAAGCCGATAATACCGTCATCAATGATTTTCCCCGATAGGATTTTGACCAGATCCCACGGCCTTGTGCAGTGGTGAAAAGACTGAAAGAAGTAAGCCGCGTCGTATAGTTTATCTTCGATCTCGGCAGTGTCATCAAAATTCATCGTGCTTCTTTTGAGTTCATATCCCAGTCTTTGGCTTCGAAGTCTGCTGAGTTCCGAGAGGGCGGGATCGATATCGATGGCGTGTACATTGGCTCCACAGAAGGAAAAAACCTCCGAACTGAGCCCGTGGCCTGCTCCCATATCGAGTATCTTGGCAGCAACGCCAAGTCCGGAAAGTGACATCAGCGCGGTGAGCGCGCGCACCATTTCTGATACATGCGAAGTGTTCCAGATACCCAGGGGGTTGGGAGCGCGAAGCAGCGATGAAATGTTAACCGGATGCAGTTCTCCATCTGACTGATTCAGTTTTCTTCCTGAGATTTCCTCATAAACGGAAAGTTGCTGATTGAAATATTCTTCTGAAAAAGGACAGAGGTTTTCGTCGATCTCTGTTTTGAGAGTAACCCTGAAATCCCCGAACTCCTGGAGAAAATCCTGGGTCCCCATAACTCCGCCATATTTCCTGTCAACCAAATCAACCCATTGATCCAGATCGCTGCTTGAAATTACGGCCATCTATACATCCTTGAGCTGACTGCTTCGGGAGGTTCCCTCCCATTGAGATGATGGCGGCATTAGGCCCCGGCAAACCACGAACGACGCTCGAAGACGTCGAGCGATATCGGGATCGCGATATGATGCACGTTCTGGTAGAGGCGCGTTCGGGGGCATGCCGATATGCAGCGCCGGATTAAGAAATATCCTTGGTCGGACGAAACTGCGCCTGAACCACCACTCAGGCGCAGCCCCCGTCTTACTCCAGCCCGGCCTTCTTGCGGACGTCGTAGCTGCGGGTCTTGGCCCACTGTTCGACGAACTTGACCAGTTCGGCGTCGGGCGGGTCGGGCAGGACGACCTTCAGCTTCACATACTGGTCGCCCGGCTGCTTGGTGGCCTGATTCACCACGCCCTTGCCACGCAGGCGCAGGACCGAACCGGTGTTGGCGCCGGGTGGAACCTTCACCGCCACCTTGCCGCTGATCGTCGGCACATTGACGGTGGCGCCCAGAACCGCCTCGTTCAGGGTGATCGGCACCTCGACATGGATGTCGCTGTCCTGCCGGGTGAAGTAGGGGTGCGATTCGACATGCACCTCGACGATGGCGTCGCCGTTGGGCATGCCGCCCATGCCGGGCAGGCCCTGGCCCTTCAGGCGCAGCTTCGTCTCGTTCTCCGTCCCCGGCGGGATGGCGACGTCGATGCTCTTGCCGTTGGACAGGTTGATCCGGCGCTTTGACCCGTTCGCCGCCTCGACGAAGGGGACGGTGACCGAATAGGAGATGTCGCTGCCCCGCACCCGCGGCCCGGCGGAGCCGCCGGCTCCCGCACCCGCTCCGGCCCCCGGCCCGCCGGGGCGGCGCCGGCCGCCGCCGAACAGGTCGGAGAACCAGTCGTCGCCGCCACCGAAGAACGTGTCGTCGGCCGTGCTGCTATAGGCCCGGCCGCGGCTGCCGGAGCGGCCGCGCGAGCCGAAGCCCGCGTGCCGTTCCTGCCCCGACGGGTCGATCTCGCCACGGTCGTAGCGGGCGCGCTTCTCGGCATCCGACAGCAGCGTGTAGGCGGCCGAGATTTCCTTGAACCGCTCCTCGTTGGCGGCGTCGCCCGGCTTCAGATCCGGGTGATGCTGCTTGGCGAGCTTGCGGTATGCCTTCTTGATGTCGTCGGCACTGGCGGACCGGCTGACGCCGAGAACGCTGTAGGGATCGCGCGTGGCCACGGGCAGAGGGTTCCCGCCCCAGGGGGGCTCAGAGGTTGCGAGTGCGGGGTGCTGGTCGGCGAAGTTACGAGTTGCCGATGATCTTCCACGTACCGTCGGCCTGTTTGCAAGCGGTTCCGTACGCCTGCTCCGTCCGGCCCTTCACGACGATGGTCTGCTGGAACTCGCGGCAATAGGTGCCGGCGCTGCTGTAGCCGTCGCGGGTGGTGACGATGGTGCCGGAATTGCCCGACTGCGGGTTGTTCCAGTTGATGCGGTCGCCGACCGGGGCGGCGTAGGCCTGGCGGGCCGCGGTCTCGGCATAGCCGGCATCGGCCTTGTCGAGCGAGCTGCCGACCTCCCTGCCGATGAAGGCGCCGAGCAGCGTGCCGACGCCGGTCGCCACCAGCTTGCCGGTACCGCCGCCGATCTGCGAACCGATCAGGCCACCGGCGACCGCGCCGCCCGCCGTGCCGATCGTTTCCTTCTGGCCACCCAGCTGGCAGCCTGCCAGCAGGCCGGCGACGATCATGGCCGGAACGACTTTCTTCACGAACATCCTTGCGCCTCGAAAAGGTTGGTTGCCGCGGCACCTTATCGGTGGCTTCGCGGTGGACAGTGATATAAGCGACCCTATGCTTGCTGTGAATTGTGATGAGGCTGTGACCCTTACGCTTTTGCACGGAAGCCCGCCCGCTCCCCTGGCCGCGCACCACCCGGCCGGCGGCACGGGACCCATCGATACAGGACCACAGGCATGACGGACAGCACCGACCGCGACCCTTACGATCTCTTCGCCGAATGGATGAAGGAGGCTGAGCAGAGCGAACCGAACGATCCCAACGCCATGGCGCTCGCCACCGCCGACGCCAACGGCATCCCGTCGGTGCGGATGGTTCTGCTGAAGGGGATCGATCCGCGCGGTTTCGTCTTCTACACCAACACCGAAAGCCGGAAAGGCACCCAACTGCTGGCGAATCGGAACGCCGCCCTGTGCTTCCATTGGAAGAGCCTGCGCCGTCAGGTGCGGGTGGAAGGGCCGGTGGAGGTCGTCACCGATGCCGAGGCCGACGCCTATTTCGAAAGCCGCCCGCGCGAAAGCCGGATCGGCGCCTGGGCCTCGCTGCAGTCGCGCCCGCTGGAGGGGCGGTGGGAGCTGGAGAAGCGCGTGGCGCAGTTCGCCGCCAAATACGCCATCGGCACCGTGCCGCGGCCGCCGCACTGGACCGGCTTCCGCGTGCTGCCCTCGCGGATCGAATTCTGGCGCGACCGCCCGTTCCGCCTGCACGACCGGCTGGTTTTCCAGCGCGCCGAGGGGACGGACGGCACGCAGATGGGTTGGACCGCCGAGCATCTTTATCCCTAACCGGGGCAGGTCAGGCACAAGCCGACGGTAAGCGATCCGTAAGGATGCGCCGCTACGGTCGCGCGCCGGCCATGGCGGCCGGGCATCAGGATCGGGGGCGAAGCGGATGGGGCCAAGCAGATGGGGGAAGCATTGAGCGACAGTGCGCAAAACTCGGCATCGGCGGACCGGCTGCGCCGCTATGCCACCTATGCCAGCGTGTCGGTGGCCTCCACCCTGATCGCGGCGAAGCTGGCCGCCTATCTGTTGACCGAATCGGTCAGCATCCTGTCGTCGCTGATCGATTCCTGCACCGACCTGATGGCGTCGGTGGTGACCTTGCTGGGGGTGCGCCATGCCCTGCGCCCGGCCGACGCCAACCACCGCTTCGGGCACGGCAAGGCGGAGGCGCTGGCCGCACTCGCCCAGGCCGCCTTCATCGGCGGCTCGGCCCTGCTGCTGAGCGTCGAGGCGGTGCGGCGAATTGTCCGGCCAGAGCCGATAGCCGAGGGGACGATGGGCGTCGCCGTGATGCTGCTGTCGATCCTGCTGACCGCCGGGCTCATCACCTTCCAGCGCCGGGTGCAGACGGCCACCGGTTCGGTCGCCATCGGGGCGGACCGGCTGCACTATTCCGGCGACCTGCTGATGAACAGCGCGGTCATCGTCGCCATCCTGCTGACCGAGGCGACCGGGCTGACCGTGGTCGACCCGCTGTTCGGCATCGGCATCGCCCTGTTCCTGCTGAACGGTGCCCGCGGCGTGGCGCGCGACGCGCTCGACGTGCTGATGGACCGCGAACTGGCCGAGGAGGAGCGCGCGCGCATCGTCGAACTGGCGCGGGCCGAGCCGGGGGTGCGCGGTCTGCACGACCTGCGCACGCGCAATGCCGGCACCGGCTGTTTCATCGAGCTGCATCTGGAGCTGGACGGCGGCATCAGCCTGACCGCCGCGCACGAGATCGCCGACCGGGTGGAGCAGCGGTTGCGCGAGGCCTTCGTCAACGCCGAGGTTATGGTCCACCAGGAGCCGGCCGGGCTGGCCGACGAGCGGCTGGATCACCGGATCGCCGGCTGAGAGCGGTGGCTGGACACCGAGTCCCGGCGATTGACGGTTGTGGGCGGTGCAGCCGGTGATACGGGTCCGTATTGCGGGATAACCCTCATTTCGCACCCGATAAGGATTGATACACAATCTTCGGGCGTGCCCTCCCCTTAACGTATCCTACCAAAGGACAGGGGTGCCGGCCGCCGCTTTGGCACCCCCTACGTTGCGAATCTGTATCAAAAGCGCAATAATAGTACTCGGGAGAAAGCGCTCGGTTATAAAACAGCAAGAATGGTGGATATGATGGATGGTGGCGTTGGGCTTCGTCCGCATCTGATCGCGGACATCGCGCAGGAAGCAGGCAATCTCGGAATCGAGATCGCGGATATCGCCGGCCATATCGAGGATGTGAACGCCCGCGTCACCCACCAGTCGGAGGTGTTCACGCAGTTGCGCGATACCGGCGCCAAGATGTCGCGCAGCACGCAGCGCATCTCGGAGGCCTCGGCCGTCGCGCGCTCGGTCACCGAACAGGCGCGGCAGGAGGTCGACAGCTCCCACGACCGGGTGCAGCAGTCGCTGTCCGACATCCATGCGCTGGTGTCGTCGGTGACGGGGATCGAGGGGCAGATCGCCGGGCTGCGCGAGGCGCTGGACCGCGTCGGCAAGGTCGCCAAGGAGATCTTCACCATCGCCAAGCAGACCAACCTGCTGGCGCTGAACGCCACCATCGAGGCGGCCCGTGCCGGCGAGGCCGGGCGCGGCTTCGCCGTGGTGGCGAACGAGGTGAAGTCGCTGTCCACCAAAACCAGCGAGGCGACGACGGAAATCGACGCGACGCTGAAGGTGCTGAACGAGCAGGCCCAGCGCCTGATGACGGAGAGCGCCGCCAGCGCCGCCAAGGCCCGCGCGGTCAGCGAGGGCACCACCGCCATCGGCACGGTGATCGAGACGGTCGGCCGCGCCATGCGCGAACTGAACGGCGAGACCGACAAGATCGATGCCGCGTCGGCCGAGATCGGCGGCAACTGCGGCGAGCTGGAGCACGAGATCGCCGACCTTGCGGTGGGCGTGAAGCTGTCCAGCGACAATCTGGCGCAGGCGCGCGACCGGGTGAACAATCTGGTCGGCATGAGCGAGCGGCTGATCGGCATCACCGCCGAACTGAACATCGAGACGGTCGACACCCCCTTCATCGCCGCGGTCAAGGACGCCGCCGAGAAAGTATCCGCGGCCTTCGAGGATGCGCTGGCCCGTGGCGACATCAGCGAATCCGACCTGTTCGACCGCAATTACCAGCCGGTCGCCGGATCGGACCCGCAGCAGGTGCTGACCCGCTACACCCAGCTGTGCGACCGCGTGCTGCCCGGAATCCAGGAGCCGGTGCTGGCGGCCAACAGCCGCATCGTCTTCTGCGTGGCGATCGACGAGAACGGCTATCTGCCCACCCACAACCGCCAGTTCAGCCAGCCGCAGGGCCGTGACCCGGTGTGGAACGCCGCCAACTGCCGCAACCGCCGCATCTTCAACGACCGCGTCGGTCTGGCCGCCGGGCGCAACACCAAGCCCTTCCTGCTGCAGACCTACCGGCGCGACATGGGCGGCGGGAAATACACGCTGAT
Organism: Azospirillum sp. TSH20; assembly: GCF_003115935.1. NCBI lineage: Bacteria > Pseudomonadati > Pseudomonadota > Alphaproteobacteria > Rhodospirillales > Azospirillaceae > Azospirillum > Azospirillum sp. TSH20. The sequence continues at coordinate 173,725 of NZ_LGQU01000032.1, read as the reverse complement.
GAAGGACGTCTCCGCTCCCGTCATGGTCCGTGGCCGCCATTGGGGCGGGCTGCGGCTGGCCTACAAGGTATGAGGTAGCGGCAAGCGCAGGGCCAAGCTCATGGCCAAGCACATGGCCAAGCACATGGCCAAGCACATGGATTGTCGAACTTCCCTCTTGATCCGTATCAACGCATACGATCAGCCTTGCGGGTGAAATGGCGGGGCAGAGGGAGCGACCATGAAATACGTCGAAGAGTTCCGCGATCCGGTGCTTGCCCGCAACGTCGCCGCCGCCATCGCGCGGGAGGTGCGGGCCGACCGCACCTATCACCTGATGGAGTTCTGCGGCGGCCACACCCACGCCATCTCCCGCTACGGCATTCCCGACCTGCTGCCCGACACCGTGCGCATGATCCATGGGCCGGGCTGCCCGGTCTGCGTTCTGCCGGTCGGGCGGATCGACGACGCCATCGCGCTGGCCCGCCGGCCGGAGGTGACGCTGTGCACCTATGGCGACGTCATGCGGGTGCCGGGGTCCGGGCGGCTCAGCCTGCTGAAGGCCAAGGCGCAGGGCGCCGACGTGCGCATGGTGGTGTCGGCCGACGCGGCTGTGCGCATCGCCGCCGAGAATCCGGACCGGCAGGTGGTGTTCCTCGCCATCGGCTTCGAGACGACGACTCCGCCCACCGCGCTGGCGGTTCGGGCGGCGGCGGCGCAGGGGCTGACCAACTTCTCCGTCTTCTGCAACCATGTGCTCACCCCCTCGGCCATCCAGGGCATCATGGCGGGAGCGGACGAGGGGCTGTCGCTGGACGGGTTCGTCGGGCCGGCCCATGTCTCCGTCGTCATCGGGTCCGACGCCTATGCCCCGGCCGCAGCGGATTACGGCAAGCCGGTGGTGATCTCCGGATTCGAGCCGCTGGACGTGCTGCAGTCGATCCTGATGCTGATCCGCCAGATCAACGACGGGCGGGCGGAGGTCGAGAACCAGTATACCCGCGCCGTCACCGCCGACGGCAACCGCAAGGCCCAGGCGCTGGTGCTGGAGATCTTCGAGACGCGACCGTCCTTCGAATGGCGCGGCCTGGGCAGCATCCCGCACAGCGGCCTGAAGCTGCGCGAGGCCTATGCCGCCTTCGACGCCGAACGGCGCTTTCCCATCGCCGGGGCCAGCGTTCCCGACCACAAGGGCTGCGATTGCGGCGCCATCCTGCGCGGCGTGAAGCGGCCGATCGACTGCAAGCTGTTCGACACCGTCTGCACCCCGGAAAACCCGATGGGGTCCTGCATGGTCTCGGCCGAAGGCGCCTGCGCGGCGCACTACACCTATGGACGGTTCCGCGACGCCTGACCGGCTCCGGGCGATGCGTTTGCGCCATTGCGACCTTTCACCGCAGGCTGGACGAACGCTGCTGGACGAACGCCGCCCGGTTAAACATGATGCACATGAAACAATCCGTTGGGCCGGCCATAAACCCCATGGCATCGGTCCTGCGGAAAACGGCAGACGTCGCAAGACTTCGCATTTCAGACCGGGAGGACCCGCATGACCTATAAGCACATCCTCGTCCATCTCGACAGCAGCCCGCATGTCGAGGCGCGACTCGACGCCGCCATCGCGCTGGCCCAGAGCCACGGCGCCTTCCTGCGCGGCCTGTTCGCGCAGGGCGACCGAAACGCCAGCAGCGTGATCGCCCGTCGGTCCAGCGACCATCTGGTCGAAGCGGCGGCACGCAGCGAGGCGCTGTTCAACGAAAAGCTCGCCGCGTCCGGCCTGCAGGGCCATTGGCACGGCCTGACCCACGGCGAATACAACCATGTGATCCGCGAGGTCATCATCTGGTCGCGCTTCGCCGACCTGACCATTCTGGGCCAGTATGACCGCGAGGCCGGATCGCAGGCTGCGCCGGAGGAACTGAACGAGCAGGTGGTGCTGAACTCCGGCCGGCCGGTGCTGGTCATTCCCTATGCCGGCCGCTTCCCGGTGATCGGCAAGCGCATCGCTGTCGCCTGGAATGCCGAGCGCGAAGCAGCCCGTGCCCTGTCGGACGCCATGCCGATGCTGGAGAAGGCTTCCGAGGTGACGGTCATCACCGTGCTGACCCAGGCCTCGAACGCGGCGCCGGAAGCACCGCGGGTCGGGCTGCTCGACCATCTCGCCTTCCACGGCGTGAAGGCGGAGCAGACCCACTTCACGGTCGACGACATCGGCGCGATGGACGCCCTGCTGGCCCGCGCCATGGACACCGGCGCCGACCTGCTGGTGATGGGCGCCCACGGCCATTACGGCTTCCCGTTCCTGCATCGCGGCAGCGGGACGCGCCACGTCCTGCGCACCTGCCCGGTGCCGCTGCTGCTGTCGCACTGAGCGGGAGTGGGGGAGTTTTTGCCCCCTCCCTAACCCTCCCCCGCTTCGCGGGAGAGGGGACTGCCGCCGCTCCGCTGTGAAACTCCTGCAAGCGTCCTGCCCCCTCTCCCGCGAAGCTCTCGCACAAAGCTATGCTTTGTGCTGACGCGACAGGCGGACCGTAGGTCCGCTGAGAGCGGGGGAGGGATGGGGAGGGGGCACCGTGTTGCCCCCTCCCCATCCCTCACGCCGCCTTCACCCCGCTCAGGAAGCTCTCCACCTCCTGGCGCAGGCGGGTGGATTCGATGCTGAGATGGTCGGCGACGTTGCGGACCTCGCCGGCGGCGCGGCCGGTGTCGCCGGCGGCGCGGGTGACGCCGACGATGTTGCTGGTCACCTGCTGCGTGCCCTGGGCCGCTTCCTGGACGTTGCGGCTGATCTCCTGAGTCGCCGCACTCTGCTGTTCCACCGCCGAGGCGATCGTCGCGGAGATCTGGCTGATCTCGGTGATGATGCGGCCGATCTCCTCGATGGCGGAAACCGCCTCGCGGGTCGCGCCCTGGATGGTGGCGATCTGGCCGGTGATGTCCTCCGTGGCCTTCGCCGTCTGGTTGGCCAGGCTCTTCACCTCGCTCGCCACCACCGCGAAGCCCTTGCCCGCCTCACCGGCGCGGGCCGCCTCGATCGTAGCGTTGAGCGCCAGCAGGTTGGTCTGCGCTGCGATGTTGTTGATGAGGTCCACCACCTCGCCGATCTTCTGCGCGCCGTCGGCAAGGCCGGAGACGACGCCGTTGGCCCGGCTGGCGCCGCTGACCGCCTGTTCGGCGACCCGGGTCGACTGCGAGACCTGACGGCCGATCTCGTCGATGGAGGAGGAGAGTTCCTCCGCCGCCGCGGCGACGGTCTGGACATTCGCGGAGGCCTGTTCGGCGGCCGAGGCCACCGTGGTGCTCTGGCGATTGGTCTCGTCGGCGGTGCTGGTCAGCATGCCGGCCGACTGCTGCATCTGGGTCGCCGCGCCCGACAGGCTCTGCACCACCGCGGTCACATTGCCTTCGAAGGTGCGCATCAGCTCCTCCAGCCGGGCGGTGCGGCGGGCCTTGGCTTCCTCTTCGGCGCGCTGGGCGGCGGCGAGGCGGTCGGCCTCGATGGCGTTGCGCTTGAAGACGTCGACCGCTTCGGCCATGGCGCCGACCTCGTCCTTGCGGCCGACGCCGGGCACCTCGACCGCCCGTTCGCCGCCGGCCAGACCGCCCATGGCGGCGGTCATGGCGACGATGGGCGAGGCGATGGACCCGCGCAGCACCATCCCGGCGGCCACGGCGACCAAGACGGAAGCCAGCGCGCCGATGATGGCGGTGAGATAGCCGGTGGAGAAGGCGGCCTTCTGTTCGTCCTTGCGCAGGGTCAGCAGCGCGCGCTCCGCGTCCTCGATCTGCGCGACCAGCGCGCGGACATTGTCCATCGAGGCCTTGCCCAGCGCCTTCGCCTCCATCGCGCGGGCTTCCTCGCGCGATTCGGCCTTGGACATCAGGGCGATTTCCTTTTCGGCCACGGTCTGACGCCAAGTGGTGGCGTTCTTGCGCAATTCCTCCAGCCGGGCCTGCTGCTGCGGATTGTCGGCGGTCAGCGACTTCACCTCCGCCAGGGCGCGGTCGAACGCCTGTTCACCCCGCCGGTAGGGCTCCAGGAAAGCCTGGTCGCCGCTGACCAGATAGCCGCGCAGTCCGGTCTCCTGGTCCACCAGCGCCGCCAGCGCCGCATCGGTGGTCTGGATTACGCGGTAGGTGTGGATCGTCCAGCCGATGGAGGATTGGATGGACGACAGCGTGGCATAATTGGCAAAGCTGATCGCACCGATGATGACGATCAGCGCGGCGAACGCCGTCAGCAGCTTTCCGCCGATTCGGAGATTGGTGAACCAGGACATTTCTTGCGCCTCATGTGACCGGACGGGCTTGTGATTCGCGCGGACAGTCGCCTTGCCTCGCGGAGTTGCATCCGATTGGGTGAGTGTCTAACCCGTTCGATTGCAAAACCTGATACGGCAGGAATCCCGATTTCGATCACCTAAAATTTTACGTATGTCGAAATCTTCTGTCTGTCACGTAAGGCCTATACCCGCCTTGCAAACAAAGCGTTAACGGTCTGACGTTGTTCTACCGGCAGTAACTGGTCTGCGCGCCATCATTGCCTTGGCGCGCATGCGGCAGGGTGACGCACCAACCTATGGAAATCGGAGGGCCGCTTCGGCGGTCAGCGACGAAGCCGCATGTCGATGTGGGGAATGCCGAAATCGTCATAGGGCTCGGTGACCCGGACAAAACCGAAGCTGCCGTAAAAGCGCTCCAGATAAAGCTGTGCGCCGATCAGCACGTCGCGGTCGGGCCAGCGTTCCGCCAGAACCGCCAACGACTCCGCGATCAACGCCCGCCCCAGCCCGGTGGAGCGTTGCGACCGGTCCACCGCCAGCCGGCCGAAGGAGACCGTCGCATCCGGACCTTCCGAACCGGGGACCTTGCGGTCTGGGCCAAGGCAGCGGGCACAGCCGACGATGGCGCCGCTGCCGTCCGCCGCGATCAGGTGAAGCGCCTCGGGGTCGCGGCCGTCGATGTCGGGATAGGGGGACGACTGCTCGACCACGAACACGCGGCTGCGCAGGGCCAGCATGTCGTGCAGGTCGGTCAGCGACAGGGCGTCGAAGGCGACGCGGCGGATCGGCGGAGCGGACATTCCGGCGGGCCGCTCAGGCGATCGCGTTGCGGATCATGTAGTCGGCGATGTCCTTGGGCTTGACCTTGACCTCGGTCAGCGGCTCGTCGGCGGTCATCGCCTTGGCGACCAGCAGGCTGTTCTGCACATTGGTCAGGGTGATGCGGTAGACGCCGGCCGCCCCCTTCAGGCGCGGGTAATAGGTGGGGTCGATCACCTTCTCGCGCCGGCCGAGCCGGGCCAGCGCGCTGTCCTCGTCCAGATCCTCGACCTGTTGGGACTGGACCAGCTTCCAGTCGGTTTCGCCACCCCAGCCGGCGGCGACGGCGGCCTTCACCGCGGCCTCGTCCTCCGCGACGCCCAGCTTGTAGATGTGCTTACCCTGTCCGACGTCGGACGCCCATTTGGTCAGGGCGGCGCTGCGCGCGACATAGACGACGGGCATGACGACTCGATCCTCCCGGCACAGGCTGTTGGAGTTGCGTTATTGCAGCGACGATTGGCGTGCGATGGGCGTGATCAGGATGCGGCTGACCACGTCCTTGCCGAACATGGCGACGACCGATTCGTCGATCCGGCGGCGCAGGGCTGGGACGTTCGCGATGTTGCCGCGGACGATCCATCCCTCGTCCACGCCCCTGTAGATGGCGGTCAGGATGGCGTCGTGCAGGCGGGGGATGCTCAACTGCACCTCGCCCAGCTTCAGCGCGTCGCCGATTTCCAGATTCACTTCGACCTGGGTGTATTTCTCGATCCGGCCGGCATTCACCACCGGGACCATCAGCGGCTTGATCCGCACGGACGGGGGCAGGGCGCCCGCCGCCCCTTCGTTCGCGGCGGCCGGCAGCGCCGACGGCAAGGTCAGGAACAGGGCAAGGCAGAGGGCAGGCAGAAAGCCGCGCATGACAAACACCGCGAAGGACCGGAAGGCTGGATTCTACCGGTCCGACGCGGCGGTTGCAACCGCCGCCCGGGTCTTTTGCCGACCCAGGGGCGATTGGTCACGGTCTGGCTGGAATCAGGCGGCCTTCTTGCCGCTGGCCGCGATCGCCTTCTTGTTGACGTCGCCGATGGCCAGCTTGTTCAGCAGCGAGTCGGTGTCTTTTTCCTCCTGCAGCGTCTCGTCCAGCAGCTTGGCGACCTTGTCGAGGCCGCAGGCGGTGGCATAGGCGTGGAGCGTGCCGTAGCTGGCGATCTCGTAATGCTCCACCTTCTGGGCGGCGGCGATCAGGGCGGCGTCCTGAACCTCCGGCGCCAGACCCATTTCGAGGATTTCCTGCGCCTCGCTGATCAGCCCTTCCATCGCGTCGCAATGCTTGCCGCGGGGGCGGGTGTCCATTTCCTCGAACACCTGCTGCAGCCGTTCGATCTGGCCGTTGGTCTGTTCCAGATGGGTCTCGAAGGCTTTGCGCAGCTGGTCGGAGCTGGCGGCCCTGGCCATCTTGGGCAGGGCCTTCGCGATCTGCTTCTCGGCGTGGTAGATGTCGCGAAGATCCTCGATCAGCAGGTCCTGCATCGTCTTGGCGGCCATTATGATGGTCCTTCCTCGCTGTGGGTATTGGCGGAGCGGGGCTCCTGCGCGCCGAATGGCAGCGGGAACAACAGCGGCGGTCACCGGGCGTTGCGATCTCGAACGGGGATCGGCCTTCGGATAGGGGAGGGGACGGATCATGACGGCAGCGGGCGGCGACGGCGAGGTGCTGTTCGAATTCCAGCGGGTCGGCAGCTATCTGAGGGTCACCGCCATCGACGCGAAGACGGGCGTCGAGGTAACGGTGGCCGGCCCGGCGACCGGCAGCCAGGAGCTGCTGAAACGGACGGCGATCAACAAGCTGCGCTTCGTCCAGAACAAGAATGCGGACAACGGAGGTTCTCCCGGGGGACCGGGAAAGCCGGCGCCGAAGGGGCGTGGCGGCCTTTACTGATCGGCTGTTGTTGGCCGGCTGCTTTTGGCCGAGCGCTTTTGACCGCCTGCGGGGGCCTGCCAAAGAAAACGCGCCGCCGGACGGGGCCGGGCGGCGCGTATCGAAGTCTGGCTTTTGCTGATGGTGAGCGCCGGCATGCCTCCGCCGGCAACCCCGCATGGGACATGGTCCCAATCCGGATCGCCGGTCGTAGAGCGAACCGCTCGACCCAGACAGTAGACCTATGCCTGCCCGTTGGCACTGGCGCAGGGGGTGTAACGCTTGTAGAACCGCGCATCTCTGAACGAATGGCGCATAGAAAGGGCCCTTCTCCCGTGCCGTCGGGGCGGCTAAGCGAAGAATGGGCCCGGCCGTTGTCCGGCCGGCTTTCGCACAGAGGAACGAAACACCAGAGGATCGAGGCAATGGTTGGTGTGAGGGCGGTTCGTGTGACGGCTTTCCTGCGCGTGTCGGTGATGTCGGCGGTCTTGACGGCAACCGCCCTGGCGGCGGCCCTGCCGGTGCTGAGCACGGCGCGGACGGCAAGCGCCGCGACCTCGCAGAAGCCGGGCCATGGGACGCAGGATCATGGCAGCCGGTCTGCCGCGCCCGCTGCGCCGTCACCGGGCACTCAGGCTGGCGGAGCGGCATCGACGGCGCCCCAGCCCACCACCCCGGCGGCGGGCTGTCTGAAGCCGGGCGTGCCGCTGTGCATGGACGACCAGTCCACCTTCCTCAGCGCCGACAAGATGTCGTCCTGTCAGGGCGAGGTGAAGGAATATGTCGACAAGTCGATGGCCTACCTGACCTGCCTGAACGAAGAGAATGTGGCGACCGGGCGGGAACTGAGCCGCAATGTCGACCGGTTCAACTGCCGCCTGTCGGGCCGGAAGGGCTGCGCCAACTGAGATTGGCAAACCGGGAGGCTGGCGGGGTGCGCCGGGGCGGTTGAGATGCCGGCGGCGATTGGTCCGCCGCAGCTGGCGGGGGTGGCTGGCTCGCGTCTTCAACCAATCCGATGGCTTCGCCGTCAATCCGACCGCTTTGCCATCGTTCTGACATGCACACGGGCCGCATCCCATGGGACCGGCCCGGGTTGCATACGGACTTTACACGATCAACCGGCCTTGCGGCGGGTCTGGCGGCCGGAGCTGCGGCCGAGGCCGATGCGCTTGGCGAATTCCGAACGCTGCGCCGCATAGTTCGGCGCGACCATCGGATAGTCGGGCGGAAGTCCCCAACGGGAGCGATACTCGTCCGGCGACATGTTGTAGGTCGAGCGAAGGTGCCGCTTCAGCATCTTCAGCTTCTTCCCGTCTTCCAGGCAGACGATGTATTCGGGCGTCACCGACTTGCGAATCGGAACGGCAGGCTTCAGCGGTTCCGCCGCGACCTCGCGAGGCTGACCATTCAGGCCAGTCAGCGACGAGTAGACCGTATTGATCACATCGGGGATTTGCTGAGCAGGCAACACGTTCTTGCTGACATACGCCGATACGATGTCGGCGGTCATCCGCAGCAGCGCATTGTCCGGTACATCGGCGCGAAGCTGGTCGCTCATTGCACTGTGTCCTGGTTTTTCATTTGTCCGTACGAACCAAGTTGCATACCGTGATTTGGGTGTCAATATAATTTCGGCAAGCTCCAAATTAGTTGCTCTTGGCTGCCAGAACAAAGGAGCGAGGTGCAAATCAGCCTTCGCTGAATATCGTTGCGCGGTTGTGGCTGTGCCGCAGCTTTAGCGGCGGTCTAGTAAGCGCAGGCTTGCGATTTTCCGCCGAGTCCGCAGCGGCAATTGGGCATCTTCCCGCTCCTATAACGAATCGGCTAACTCCCTTGTTTCGGCTTCTCGGCAACGCAGAGGTGAAAACCGTCTCTACACCTTCGCGGTGACGGGGTGCGATGGTTCGGTGTGGACGGGGAGCCGCGAAAAGCGGCCCGCATCCCGGTGTCTCCGGTCGCGGTCGGGGCCGGCCGGGTTTGGCCCCGAGCTTAGCTATGCATCCACGTCATGGTGTGGCAGTGGCGGTCTGCACCGACATCTGGTAGGGTGCGGGCGTCTTTCGCCGCATTGCCGGCGCTGTCGTCGTTTGTGCATCCGCTACCGCACGCACCGGAGTTTTTGCCGTCATGACCGTCCGCACCGTGGCACTCGCTTCCGATCACGCCGGCTATGAGCTGAAGGCCCAGATCGCCCGGCAGCTCGAGGACGCCGGCTTCACCGTCCTCGACCTCGGTACCGACGGGCCGGCCTCGGTCGACTACCCGGATTTCGCCGCGGCGCTCGCCGCCGCCGTCACCGACGGCCGGGCACAGCGCGGCGTGCTGATCTGCGGCAGCGGCATCGGCATCAGCATCGCCGCCAACCGCCATCCCGGCATCCGCGCCGCCCTGGTCCATGACGTGACCACCGCACGCCTGTCGCGCGAACACAACGACGCCAACGTGATCGCGCTCGGCGCCCGCGTCATCGGCCCGGAGATCGCCAAGGATTGCGTCGACGTCTTCCTGAAGACCGCTTTCGAGGGCGGGGAGCGTCACAGCCGCCGCATCGCCAAGATGGGCTGAGCGCGCCTGTCGCGCCGCCTTTTCCTGGCCCGTTATTTGGCCGCCAAGGCCCGCAACCGGGACGCGACAGAACCCGGAAAGACCCAACGGAAGCCGCCGGACCGGGCGTCCGGCCGGCTTCGCGCCCTTCGATCGAGGAACCTTCCGCCATGACCAGCAGCAACACCGCCGAGATCGGCCGCTTCTTCGCCGCCTCGCTCGCCGAGACCGATCCCGAACTGGCCCGCGCGGTGCGCGACGAGCTGGTCCGCCAGCAGGAGCAGATCGAACTGATCGCGTCCGAGAACATCGTCTCGCAGGCGGTGCTGGAGGCGCAGGGTTCGGTCCTGACCAACAAGTATGCCGAAGGCTATCCGGGCAAGCGTTACTACGGCGGCTGCGAGTTCGTCGACATCGCCGAGAACCTGGCGATCGAGCGCGCGTGCAAGCTGTTCGGCTGCGATTTCGCCAACGTGCAGCCGAACTCCGGCTCCCAGGCCAACCAGGCGGTGATGCTGGCCCTGCTGCAGCCGGGCGACTGCGTTCTCGGCATGTCGCTCGCCGCCGGCGGCCACCTGACCCACGGCGCCGCCCCCAACATGTCGGGCAAGTGGTTCAAGGCCGTGCAGTACGGCGTTCGCAAGGACGACCACCTGATCGACTTCGATCAGGTCGAGGCGCTGGCCCGCGAGCACAAGCCGAAGCTGATCATCGCCGGCGGCTCGGCCTATCCGCGCGTCCTCGACTACCAGCGCTTCCGCGCCATCGCGGACGAGGTCGGCGCCTACCTGATGGTGGACATCGCCCACTATGCCGGCCTGATCGCCGGCGGCGTCTATCCGAACCCGTTCCCCTATGCCGACGTGGCCACCACCACCACCCACAAGACCCTGCGCGGCCCGCGCGGCGGCATGGTGATGACCAACAGCGAAGAGATCGCCAAGAAGATCAACTCGGCGGTCTTCCCCGGCCTGCAGGGCGGCCCGCTGATGCATGTCATCGCCGCCAAGGCGGTGGCCTTCGCCGAGGCGCTGCGTCCGGAGTTCAAGACCTACGCCCAGGCGGTGGTCGACAACGCCCAGGTGCTGGCCAAGACGCTGATCGGCGGCGGGCTGGACATCGTGTCGGGCGGCACCGACAGCCACATCGTGCTGGTCGACCTGCGTCCGAAGAACCTGACCGGCAAGGCGGCGGAAGCCAGCCTGGAGCATGCCGGCATGACCTGCAACAAGAACGGCGTGCCGTTCGACCCGCAGAAGCCGATGATCACCTCCGGCGTCCGTCTGGGCAGCCCGGCGGCGACCACCCGCGGCTTCGGCACCGCCGAATTCAAACAGGTCGGCGAGATGATCGTCGAGACGCTGGACGGGCTGGCCGCCAGCAACTCCGGCGACAACACGGCGGTCGAGGCCGCGATGCGCGAGCGGGTGCGCGGCCTGTGCCGTCAGTTCCCGATTTATCCGACCCTCTGATCCGATAAGGTGATCGACAGATGCGCTGCCCGTTCTGCGGAAACGAGGATACCCAGGTCAAGGACTCGCGCCCGACCGAAGACAACTCGGCAATCCGCCGGCGGCGCTTCTGTCCCAGTTGCAGCGCCCGCTTCACCACCTTCGAACGCGTCCAGCTGCGCGAGCTGACGGTGGTGAAGAGCAACGGCCAGCGCGAGCCCTTCGACCGCGAAAAGCTGCTGCGGTCGATGAAGATCGCGCTGCGCAAGCGCCCGATCGACGCCGACCGCATCGACCGGGTGGTGAACAGCATGGTCCGCCAGCTGGAATCCTCCGGTGAGAGCGAAATCCCGTCGAAGCAGATCGGCGAGAAGATCATGGAGGCGCTGCAGACGATGGATCAGGTGGCGTACATCCGCTACGCCTCGGTCTACAAGGACTTCCGCGAAGCGTCCGACTTCAACGAGTTCGTCGAGCAGTTGGCTCCGGAAGCGTCGCCGGGAATGTGAGTGTTCCGGTGCGGGGCAGGTGGTTGTCCTGCCCCGCACCGACCCTTCAGCTGAACTGCGCCAGGATGGCCAGCAGCAGGATCGCCACGATGTTGGTGATCTTGATCATCGGGTTCACCGCCGGGCCGGCGGTGTCCTTGTAGGGGTCGCCGACGGTATCGCCGGTCACCGCCGCCTTGTGGGCGTCGGAGCCTTTGCCGCCGTGGTTGCCCTCCTCGATGTATTTCTTGGCGTTGTCCCAGGCGCCGCCGCCCGACGTCATCGAAATGGCGACGAAGATGCCGGTGACGATGGTGCCAAGCAGCATGGCGCCCAGCGATGCGAAGCCGGCCGCCTGACCGCCGATGGCGGCGATCACCACATAGAGCACAACCGGGGCCAGCACCGGCAGCAGCGAGGGGATCACCATCTCCTTGATCGCCGCGCGGGTCAGCATGTCGACCGCCCGGCCGTAGTCGGGCTTGGCGGTGCCCTCCATGATGCCGGGGATGTCGCGGAACTGGCGCCGCACCTCCACCACCACCGATCCGGCGGCGCGGCCGACGGCGGTCATGCCCATGGCACCGAACAGGTAGGGCAGCAGGCCGCCCACCAGCAGCCCGACGACGACATAGGGGTCGTTCAGCCGGAACTCGACCGGGATGTTCGGGAAGTAATGGCCGAGGTCCTGGACATAGGCGGCGAACAGAACCAGGGCGGCCAGACCGGCGGAGCCGATGGCGTAGCCCTTGGTCACCGCCTTGGTGGTGTTGCCGACGGCGTCCAGCGCGTCGGTGGTGACGCGGATGTTGGCGGGCATGTCCGACATCTCGGCGATGCCGCCGGCATTGTCGGTGACCGGCCCATAGGCGTCGAGCGCCACCACCATGCCGGCCAGCGCCAGCATCGTCGTCGCGGCGATGCCGATGCCGAAGACGCCGGCCTGTCCGTGGGCGATCAGGATGCCGGCGCAAATGACGATCACCGGCAGGGCGGTCGATTCCATCGAGACGGCAAGGCCCTGGATGACGTTGGTGCCGTGCCCGGTCTCAGACGCCTTGGCGACGCTGCGCACCGGGCGGAAAGCGGTCGAGGTGTAGAACTCGGTGATCCAGACCAGCAAGCCGGTGACGCCCAGCCCGACCAGGGCCGAGACGAACAGGTTGAAGCCGGTGATCACCGTGCCGTCCGTCATCGGGATGGCGCGGGTGAAGCCGAACAGGATCGCGGTGACGATCAGGATCAGCACCAGCGACAGGCCCGCCGCAACGGCCAACCCCTTATAGAGCGCCTTCATGATTGCGTTGTCGGCGCCGAGCTTCACCGCGAAGGTGCCGGCGACCGAGGCCAGGATGCACACGGCGCCGATCAGCAGCGGATAGACCAGCATCAGCCGCAACACGCCGCCGGTAAAGAAAATCGCCGCCAACAGCATGGTGGCGACGATGGTGACGGCGTAGGTTTCGAACAGGTCGGCGGCCATACCGGCACAGTCGCCGACATTGTCGCCGACATTGTCCGCGATGACCGCCGGGTTGCGCGGGTCGTCCTCCGGGATGCCGGCCTCCACCTTGCCGACCAGATCGGCGCCGACGTCGGCGCCCTTGGTGAAGATGCCGCCGCCCAGCCGGGCGAAGATGGAGATCAGCGACGCGCCGAAGCTGAGCGCCACCAGCGCCTCCAGCACGGTGCGGACCTCGACCGGGTCGTTGACGTGGTAGACCAGCGTCAGGATGCCGAAATAGCCGCCGACCCCCAGGATCCCCAGCCCGACCACCAGCATGCCGGTGATCGCCCCCGACTTGAAGGCGATGTCGAGCGCGGGAGCCAGCCCGTTGGTTGCTGCCTCCGCCGTACGGACATTGGCGCGGACCGACACGTTCATGCCGATATAGCCGGCGCTGCCCGACAGGACGGCGCCGATCAGAAAGCCCAGGGCCACCGGAAAGCCCAGCGTGACCCACAGGATCAGCAGCAGGACGACGCCGGCGATGGCGATGGTGGTGTATTGGCGGTTCAGGTAGGCGCGCGCCCCTTCCTGCACCGCGGCGGCGATGGCCTGCATCCGGTCGGACCCCGGCGACGCGGCCATGACTTCTTTTCCGGTACGAAAACCGTAGGCCAGCGCGAGCAGGCCGGCGGCGATGATGACGATGAACGCTAGAGCCATCGCATCCCCCGATTGCTTTTAAGGACGCGCCCCGGAAAGGCTGGTCCCACCACGCATTCAAGTGGGGGAGAAGTCGGGCGCAAGTATTATCGGGAAAAGCATGCGCCCGGTCCCGCCGCTTTGCAACCGCCGCACGGGGCGACGCAACGCGGCGAAATGGCCGAGGGTGATCCTGACCTTTATGGGTAGTGCAGGGATTCTGCACCGCAAAATGGGTGCAAATCGCGGGTGTTGTGCAGTGCGGTCAGAGATTGCGTTGCGTAACCGCCTGAACCAGCACGTCATAGACTGCGTCCTTGCCAACCACTTTGATGGCGGCCTCCTTCAATTTCGCCTTTACGGCAGGAATATTGACCAAAGCACCATTCAGGATCGACTTGTCGGCAACGCCGCCGTAGAGCGCGGTCAGGAATGCATCGGTCAGGCGCGGCTGGTTGGCCTGGACCATGGGCTGCTGTTCCAGAATCACCTCAACCGCGACCACGACGGTGACGAACTGCTCGACTCGGGACGGGCCGATCATCGGCACCACCAGGGGGGGCAAGCGGACGAAGGCGGTGGGAGGCTTCGGCGGCGGCTCCACCTTCTTCGGCTCTTCCGGATGCGGTGTGAAGTATTTCTGATAGACGAACCAGCCGCCGAAGCTGGCGCCGCCCAGCAACACGATGCCGAGCACGAGCACGATCAGGGCCTTGACCACGGCAGCACACCTTACGCAGACGAAAGTTCGCCGAACCCTGCGCCGGGGATGCTTTCGATTGTCTTAAATGCAAGAAATCTGATGCGGCGGGTCAGAAATGGTCCCAGCCCCGCCGGGCCAGCGGCAGGGGCGCGCCGGAGGCATCCAGCACGGCGACCTCGCCCGGCGTGCCGGGGCGGAATTCACCGATTTCGGTGATCGCAACGCCACACTCGGCCGCCAGGGCCGCCAAGGCGTCGCGGGCCGAGGGCGGAGCGGTGAACAGAAGCTCGTAATCGTCGCCGCCGGTGATGGCGAGCGCCAGCCGGACCGGATCGCCGTCGATGGCGCCGCGCGCCGCATCCGACAGCGGCACCGCATCGGCCCGCAGCAGAGCGGCGCAGCCGGATTCTTCGCAGAGATGGCCGAGATCGGCGACCAGACCGTCCGACACGTCCATCGCACCGCCGGCCAGCCCGATCAGCCGTGGCCCGACGCTCATGCGCGGGTCCGGCCGGCGCATCCGGCGCAGCAGATGGGCGCGGGTTTCCTCGTCCGGGACGTCGAGGCGGCCATAGGCGATCTCCAGCCCCAGGGCGGCATCGCCGATGCTGCCGGTGACGAAGACGCGGTCGCCCGGCTGTCCGCCCCAGCGCGGCAGGGCGCGGCCGGTGGGGACCAGCCCGAAAGCGGTCACCGACAGGGTGATCGGACCGCTGGTGGACACCGAATCGCCGCCGGCCAGCGCGATGCCGAACTGCCGCTGGTCCTCGCCCAGGCCGGCGGCGAAGGCCTCCAGCCAGGATTCGTCCAGGCCGCGGGGCAGGGCGGTCACCAGCGTGTAGGCCAGCGGCTCCGCCCCCATGGCGGCGAGGTCGGACAGGTTGCTGCGCATCAGCTTGGCCGCGATGTCGGCCGGCGCGTCGTCGGGGAAGAAATGCACCCCGGCCACCATGGCGTCGGTGGTGACGACCAGTTCCCGCCCCTCCGGCACCCCGAACACGGCGGCATCGTCCCGCAGCCCACGGGCGCCGGAAAACCCGGCGGCCAGCGGTTTGAAGAAGCGGGCGATGCGACCGAACTCGCCGAGGTGGGGATTGGTCATTGTCCGAGACGGTCGAAATCCCCTCTCCCCCCCGGGGAGAGGGTCAGGGTGAGGGGGATGCAAAGCGTGGAGTCATCGGGAGACCACAAGTCGGCAAACGCCCGTTCCCTCACCCGGCTGCTGGCGCAGCCACCCTCTCCCGCAAGCGGGCGAGGGTCCGCCCCCCTCACCCGGACGGCTATCGCCGTCCGACCTCTCCCCGGGGGGGAGAGGCGGAAGTGCGGGGGGAAGGGCATTTTTTACTCCTCGCCCGCGCTACGGCCGGGGTCGGGCTTGGCGAGGTCGTCGGCGCGGAGCGCGCGGGCGACGTGGTCGAGCACGCCGTTCACCATCGCCGGCTCGCGGCCGGAGAAGAAGGCGCGGGCGACGTCGACATACTCGCTGATGAGGATACGCGGGTGGGTGTCCATATGGACCGCGATCTCATAGGCGCCGGCGCGCAGGATGGCGCGCAGCAGCAGTTCCAGCCGGTCGAGCGGGAAGCGCGGGTCGAGCGCGGCGCCCAGCACCCCGTCGACCTCGGCCCGGCGGTGGACGACGCCGCGGACGATGTCGGCGAACAGCTGCGGATCGCCGGCGACGAACTTGTCGCCATCGATCTCCTCGCCCAGCCGGTGGGCGACGAACTCGCCGACGACATTCTCGACCGGGGCCTGGGCCAGATCGATCTGGTACAGCGCCTGGGCCGCGGCCAGACGGGCGGCCTTGCGGCGCGCCTTGGCGGAGCCGCCGCCGGTCTTGTTCTTGCGGGACTTCGATTTGCCCTTGGAGTCGCCGCCCTTGGGGGCGTGATCGGGTGTCACGGGGCTGCCCGCGTCGTCGTTGCTCATGATCTGCAGTCGCTAAAAGAGAGGAGATGTCGGGGTCAGCGCGGATAGAGGCGGAATTTGCGCTTCAGGTCAATCATGTCAAGACAGGCCCGCGCGGCACGGCCGCCCGTATTGACCGATCCGACATTGGCCCGCGCCCAGGCCTGCTCGCGGTTTTCCACCGTCAGGATGCCGTTTCCGACCGCCAGACTGTAACGCAGCGCCAGATCCTGCAAGCCGCGGGCGCTTTCGGTACAGATCGTTTCGTATCGCGTCGTCTCGCCCCGGATGACGCAGCCCAGCGCGACATAGCCGTCGAAGCGCTTGCGGGCGGTGAAGAAATCCATGGAGCGGATGGCGTACATGATCGCCGCCGGAAGCTCGAGACAGCCGGGCACGCCATAGCGGATGTGCGTGGCGCCGGCGCGGTCCAGTTCCGCGACGGCGCCACGCGCCAGTTCATCGGCGATGTCCTCGTGGACGCGGGCGTCCACGACCATGATGTGGGGCGTGTCGGTCATCCGGCGGCGACCAGTCCCTTCCTCAATCGTCGCCCGGGGCGGTGGCGCCCGTTCCATCGGCGCCCATTCCATCGGCGGCGGGGCCGATCGCGCGGTGGCCGACCACGGTCAGGCCATAGCCCTCCAGCCCGATGATCGGCTTCTTGCGGTTGGAGATCAGCACCATCTTGCGCACGCCCAGATCCAGCAGGATCTGCGCGCCGATGCCATAGTCGCGCAGTTCCGGCACGCTGCTGGCCTGACCTTCCAGCCGGGCCTTCAGCGTGACCGAGAGGCCGTTCGGGTTCGGCTCGCGCAGAAGCACGACGACGCCGCGGCCTTCCTTGGCGATCAGCTCCATCGAGGCGTGGAGTTCGTTGTCGCGGCCGGAGTTGCGGTCGCCCAGCACGTCGTCCAGCACCGATTGGGCATGCATGCGGACCAGAACCGGCTCGTCGCCGGAGATGTCGCCACGCACCAGCGCGATGTGCTCCGCATACTGGATCTTGTTGATGTAGACGTAGGACTGGAAGCGGCCGCCATAGCGGCTGTCCAGCGTGCCGGCCAGCACCTGCTCGACGATGGTCTCGGTGCGGCGGCGATAGGCGATCAGGTCGGCGATGGTGCCCACCTTCAGCCCGTGGAATTGGGCGAACTGCACCAGGTCCGGCAGGCGGGCCATGGTGCCGTCGTCGTTCATGATCTCGCAGATCACGGCCGAGTTGGAGTGGCCGGACAGCCGGGCGATGTCGACCGACGCTTCGGTATGGCCGGCGCGGACCAGCACGCCGCCGTCACGCGCCAGCAGCGGGAAGATGTGGCCGGGGGTGGCGAGGTCCTGCGGGCCGGACGCCGGGTCGATGGCGACCGCGATGGTGCGGGCGCGGTCGGCGGCGGAGATGCCGGTGGTCACGCCTTCGCGCGCCTCGATCGAGACGGTGAAGGCGGTCTGGTGGCGCGAGGCGTTCTGCTGCGCCATCAGCGGCAGGCGCAGCCGCTCGATGTTCGGCCGGTCCATGGTGAGGCAGATCAGGCCGCGGCCATGCTTGGCCATGAAGTTCACCGCTTCCGGCGTGGCGCAGGAGGCGGGGATCACCAGATCGCCCTCGTTCTCCCGGTCCTCGTCGTCGACCAGGATGAACATTCTGCCCTGACGCGCCTCTTCGATGATCTCTTCGGCCGTCGACAGGTACTTGTGAAACTCGGACGTCATTCCTGCCCCGCGAGCCGGGCGACATAGCGCGCCAGCATATCGATTTCGAGATTGACCGGATCGCCCTCCTTCAGCCCGCCGAATGTGGTGGCGGTCTGGGTGTGGGGGATGATGTTGACGCCGAAGCGGTTGCCCTCGACCTCGTTGACGGTCAGCGACACGCCGTCGATGGCGACCGAGCCCTTCGGTGCGATGTATTTGGCGAGAGTGGCCGGCGCCTCGAAGGTCAGGCGCAGAGATTCGCCGTCGGGGCGGATCGACAGCAGCCGGCCGACACCGTCGACATGGCCGGACACGATGTGGCCGCCCAGCTCGTCGCCGACCTTCAGCGCGCGCTCCAGGTTGACGCGCGTGCCGGGTTCCCACCCGCCGAGCGTCGTCTTCGACAGGGTTTCCCCCGACGCCTGGATGACGTAGGTCCCCGGTCCCTTTTCGATGACCGTCAGACAGACGCCGTTGTGGGCGATGGACGCCCCGATCGCGATCGTCTCCGTGTCGAAGGCGGTCTCGATGGTGAACCGGGTGTCGCCCTGCCGCTCCACGGCCCGGACGCGCCCGATATCGGTGATGATTCCGGTGAACATGGCGGGGAATTTAGCAGGTTTCGCGGCCAGGGGAAGCGCGCGCGACACCGCGGGCGGCGCAACGGTCTGTTGCGTCGGCTAGGCCGATGCCTTGGTGGGGATTCGGCGGTAGCTTTCGGCCAGATCGGCGCCGGCGTTGCGGACGGCGGTGCGCTCGAAGCGCGCCATGGCGGTCAGTGCCTCGACTCCGAATCCGGCGACCGCCGGCAGCCCGTCGCCGCCGATCAGCGACGCGGCGCGGAACCACTCCAGCCGGTCGACCAAGCCGGCGCCGAGCAGGGCGCCGGCGATGGACGCTCCGCCCTCCACCAGCACGCGGGTGATGCCGCGGGAGGCGAGGGCGGCCATTGCGGCGGCTGGATCGATGCGGTCATCAACACCGGTGGCGACCGGGATCACCTCGACGCCGAGCGCGGTCAGGGCCTCGGCACGGGCGGGGTCGGGGGAGGGGCCGGTGAGGACCCAGGTCGGGATGCGGCCGGCACCGATGGCGAGTTTCGCCGTCGGGGGCAGGCGGAGGCTGCTGTCCACAACCACGCGGACCGGGCTGCGGTCTTCCAGGCCGGGAAGGCGGCAGGTCAATTCGGGATCGTCGGCCAGCGCGGTGCCGATGCCGACCAGGATGGCGTCGTGGCTGGCGCGCAGCCGGTGGCCCCAGGCACGGGCGGTGGGGCCGGTGATCCATTGCGACTCGCCGGTGGCGGTGGCGATGCGGCCGTCGAGCGTGCTGGCGACCTTCAGCGTCACCAGCGGGCGGCCCAGCGTGATGCGGTTGAAGAAGCCCTCGTTCAGGGCCAGAGCCTCGGCCTCGCAGACGCCGGTCGTGACCTCGATGCCGGCATCGCGCAGCCGGGTCAGACCGCCGCCGGCAACGCGCGGGTCGGGGTCCTGGCAGGCGACGACGACGCGCGCCACCTTCGCCTCCACCAGCGCCAAGGCGCAGGGCGGCGTCTTGCCATAATGATTGCAGGGTTCGAGCGTGACGTAGGCGGTGGCGCCGACTGCTCCCTCACGGGCTCCGCCGGAGAGGCTGCGGGCGCGGACCAGTGCCTCCGTCTCGGCGTGCGGCCGGCCGCCGGGCTGGGTCCAGCCGCGGCCGATCACGGCGCCGTCGCGGACCAGAACGCAGCCGACCGCCGGATTCGGCCAGGTCCGCCCCAGCCCGCGCGCGGCGAGCGACAGGGCGGCGCGCATGTGGCGCAGGTCGGTGTCTGTATCGGAATGAACGGGCACGGAGGGTCAGGCTATCGGCCAAGCGATCAGCTGCCGGGGCCCTTGCCCTTGGTGTCCTTGGCGGAGAAGCGGCCGACGTTGCCCATCATCTGCTCCAGGAAGCCCATCTCGCGGCCGGCGGTCGGGGTGGTGCGTTCCACCAGATCGACGTCCTGGCCTGCCGACTTGTCGAGCGTCTTGATCTCGCGCAGGACGCCGCTGTCGTCGAAATGGGCGACGACAACGCGGCGCTCGGTCACTTCCGGCTCGAAGAAGGCGGTCTTCTCGGTCTTCTGGCCGATATAGTACCAGACGTTCGGATCGAAGGTGCCGACCGAGGTCGGCGTGCCCAGCACCGCGGCGACGTCGTCGCGCCGGCTCTGGCCCGGCTGCAGCTCTGCCACCAGCTGTGGGTCCGTCAGGTTGCCGCGGGTGGCGACGACGGGCGAGCAGCCGGTCGCGGCAAGGCCGGCGAGCAGGACGCTGCCCAGCAGGGCGGTGCGATTGACGGTGCGGGGGGCGGAAAAGTTCGATCTGGTCATGGTGCTCGGGCTATGATGGAGCCGGCGGGGCAGAGAGGCCGTCCACGGCTGTGGACAGTCTCCGGGCAGGACAATCGCACCGGCTGCTTCGCCCTGTCAACGAGACTCCGAGTCGGGGAAGGGCTGCCGTTCGTGTCAGGAAGCTTTATCGGCCGTCTGCTGGCCCCTTTGATGTCCGGGATCGGCGGCGGCGCGCGTGCCCGCAACGCCACGGCGGTGGGCGGGCTGTTCACCGCCATCGTCCGCCGCGCCCGCGAGCCGGCCTTCTACAGTGCGCTCGCCGTGCCCGACACGCTCGACGGACGGTTCGAGATGGTGGCGCTGCATCTCCTCCTGGTGATGCGCCGGCTGAAGGGGCAGGGCGCGGAGGCGGGCAAACTGTCGCAGCGCCTCTATGAGACGATGGTCGACGATTTCGAGAAGTCGCTGCTGGAGATGGGGGTCGGCGACAGCGGCATCGCCCGGCGGGTCAAGACGATGGCCCGCGGCATGGCCGGGCGAATCCGCGCCTATGACGAGGCGCTGGCCGACTCCGACGACGGCAGGCTGGAGGTGGCGCTCGACAACAACCTCTACGGCACGGTGGACCCGGTGCCGGACGGGGCGCTGGCGGCCATGGCCGCCTATGTCCGCGCCTGCGCCGCGGCGCTCGACGCCCAGCCGCTGGAGTCGCTGATGCAGGGTGAGGTCCGCTTCGCCCCGGTGCCGGCGTGAGCGTCACACTATATAAGGTGAGCGATGAATCGCCCGTAGCCGGGCGGCCGATGCTCGGGGCGACGCCCGGGGCGATGCTTGAGGGCTTGCCTTTCCGGTCCGGCGGCTGCATGTGACTTGAGTGATGCCGGTCGCCCGTCGCGCCGGCCGTTTCGGTTTTCGATCAGAGAGTCTTTCGCCATGAGCCCTGCCAACGGTGCCCTGCCGGCCCCGGAATTCTCGCGCATCGTCCCTGCCGACGCGGTGCGCCGTGCCGACGTGACCGAAACCATCGAAGCGACGGAGACGGAGCGCAAGGCGCTGGCCGAACGGCTGGAGTTGGAGGCGATCGGCAGCCTGACCGCCACGGTGAAGCTGCGCGCGGTGCGCGGCGGCCAGATGATCCGCGTCTCCGGCCAACTGGAGGCCGACGTGGTGCAGACCTGCGTCGTCACGCTAGAACCGGTGCCCGCCCATGTCAGCGAGAGCTTCGATGCGCTGTTCGCCCCGCCGTCGATGATCGAGGACCAGGGGCTGGAGGTCGATTTCGACCCGTCCCTGTCGGACGAGGACATTCCCGAGCCGATGGAGAACAACCGAATCGACATCGGCGAACTGACGGCGCAGCACCTGTCGCTCGGTCTCGACCCCTATCCTCATGCCGAGGGCGTGGAATTCGAGGACTATCGCGAGCATGAGGGCGAGGAGACGGCGGAGGAAGAGGTGGCGGAAGAGCCTGAAAAGCCCAATCCTTTCGCCGTCCTGCAGCAGTTGAAGTCGCGCAACTGATCAGGCTGTTGCTTTCCCCGCCGTGCCTTGTATAAGGGCCGGCATTTCCACCCCCACCAATGAGCGGCGCGGGGTTGCGAAATAGGGGTTGTTCGGGCTTGCCCTTTGGGGGCATTTGCCTTATTGAATGCCGCTCGCGCTGGGCGGCCCCTGTTCGGGCCGCCCTTTCCAATGAAGAGAGTTTACGGTCATGGCTGTTCCGAAGAAGAAGACCTCCAAGTCGCGGCGCAACATGCGGCGTTCGCACCACGCTCTGCCGACCTCGGCGTACAACGAGTGCCCGAACTGCGGCGAGCTGAAGCGTCCGCACCACGTCTGCGGGTCTTGCGGCCATTACGACCAGCGTGAAGTGGTTCAGAGCGGCACCGCGGCCGCTTGATCCGGATCGCGTTGTCTGAGGTCCCGATGACCGGGGGCGCTGGTCGCCCCTGCCGGGGTCCAAGCCGGGGAGCCTGTTCGCGGTGAGCCAGCGCCTGACCATCGCCCTGGATGCCATGGGTGGCGATCACGGCCCCGACATGGTCATTGCCGGGGCGGACATCGCGCGGGAGCGCCATCCCGACGTGCGCTTTCTGCTGTATGGCGACCAGCAGCGGCTTGAACCGCTGCTGAACCAGCGGCCTGCGTTGAAGGCGGTGGCGGAAATCCGCCACACCGCCGACTTCGTGGCCGGTGACGCCAAGCCGGCAGTGGCGCTGCGCGCCGGTCGCCAGTCCAGCATGCGGCTTGCCATCGACGCCGTTGCGGCGGGCGAGGCTGCCTGCGTGGTGTCGGCCGGCAACACCGGCGCCCTGATGGCGATGGCGAAGTTCGTGTTGAAGACGCTGCCGGGCATCGACCGGCCGGCGATGGCCTCCTTCTTCCCGACGCAACGGGGCGAGAGCGTGATGCTGGACCTCGGCGCCAACGCCGAATGCCAGCCGGAAAATCTCGTCCAGTTCGCCGTGATGGGGGCCGTCTTCGCGCGCGCCATCCTGGGCCTTCCGGAGCCGTCGATCGGTGTGCTGAACATCGGGTCGGAGGACATGAAGGGCAACGAGGTGGTGCGTGCCGCGGCGGCCAGCCTGCGCGACATGCCGCTGCCCGGCCGCTTCCATGGCTTCGTCGAAGGCACGGACATCGGGTTGGGAACGGTCGACGTCATCGTCACCGACGGCTTCACCGGCAATGTCGCGCTGAAGACGGCGGAGGGCACGGCCAAGCTGTTCTCCGAGTTCCTGCGCCGGACCTTCGCGACGTCGTTCCTGGCTCGGATCGGTTATCTGCTGGCACGCGGCGCCTTCAAGCGCTTTCGCGAGCGGATCGACCCGCGCCGCTACAACGGCGCGATGTTCCTGGGTCTGCGCGGCGTCTGCGTGAAGAGCCATGGCGGCACCGACGCGGTCGGCTTCGCCAACGCCGTCGCGGTCGCCGTCAATCTGGCGACGCACGGCTTCAACGAACGCATCAAGGAAGAGATGGGGCGCATAGCCGACGCGAACCCTCTTCCCGACACGAAGGCGGCGGCGGGCTGAACAATGGTCATGCGTTCCCGAGTTCTGGGTTGCGGTATCTTCCTGCCGTCCAACGTCGTCACCAACCAAGATCTGGAACAGCGGGTCGACACGTCGGACGAGTGGATCGTCCAGCGCACCGGCATCAAGTCGCGCCACATCGCCGCGGAGGGGGAGAAGACCTCCGACCTCGCCATCGCCGCGGCGACCCGCGCGCTGGAGCATGCCGGCGTGCCGGCTTCCAGCATCGACTGCATCATCCTGGCCACCACCACGCCCGACAACACCTTCCCGGCAACGGCGACCAAGGTGCAGGCGGCGTTGGGGACCAAGGGCTTCGCCATGGACATCCAGGCGGTGTGCGCCGGATTCGTCTATGCCATGTCGGTGGCCGACAATTTCCTGCGCAACGGTCAGGCGCGCCGCGCCCTGGTGATCGGGGCGGAGACCTTCTCCCGCCTGCTCGACTGGAACGACCGTACCACCTGCGTGCTGTTCGGCGACGGCGCCGGCGCCATCGTTCTGGAAGCCTATGAGGGCAAGGGCGATTCGTCCGACCGCGGCGTGCTGTCCACCCACCTGCATTCCGACGGCAGCCAGTACGACCTGCTCTATGTCGACGGCGGCGCGTCGTCCACCGGCACCATCGGCCATGTCCGCATGCACGGGCAGGAAATCTTCCGCCATGCCGTGTCCAAGCTGTCGGCGGTGGTGGAGGAGGCTCTGGTCGCCAACGGCCTCGAGTCGACCGACATCGACTGGATGGTGCCGCACCAGGCCAACCGCCGCATCATCGACGGGCTGGCCCGCAAGATGAAGCTGTCGCCGGAAAAGGTGGTGCTGACGGTGGACCGCCACGGCAACACCTCGGCCGCGTCGATCCCGCTGGCGCTGGGCGAGGCGGTTGCCGACGGCCGCATCAAGCGCGGCGACCTGATCCTGATGGAAGCCATCGGCGGCGGCCTGACCTGGGGTTCGGCGCTGATCCGCTGGTAAGCCGCCGGCGCTCCTTCCCCATCTCCCCGTCAGCATGCTGCGCTGCAACCCCGGCCGGACTTCGGCCGGGCCGTTTGCGCCTGCCAAGCTTTTGAATTGACGGACCTTCTTCCCCCGGATTACCGTCTTCGCAATGGTTGCGGGGGGAGGTCGAACAATGTCGCAAAACACTGTCACGCGCGCGCAATTGAGCGAAGCCGTCTATCAGGAAGTCGGTCTTTCGCGCAATGAATCGGCTGATCTGGTCGAAACCGTCCTGGACGAGATTTCCGATGCGCTCGCCCGGGGGGAGATGGTGAAGATCTCGTCCTTCGGCAGCTTTCAGGTCCGCCAGAAGGGCGAGCGAATCGGCCGCAACCCCAAGACCGGGGAAGAGGTGCCGATCCTGCCGCGCCGCGTCCTGGTCTTCCGCGCCAGCCATGTGCTGAAGAACCGCATCAACGACGTTCAGGAGGGTGGGGCGCCGACGCCCGCGCGGGCGCTGTCCTGACGCCGGCCGTTTCCGATGATGATCCGGAAGCCCTGCCCATCGCCGTGCCGTGCCGTCCCGCGGACCGCCGCCCTCGATTGTTGTCGGATGGCGGCCTGATCCGGTCATGAAATCCGCCACGGCCTATCGCACCATCAGCGAGGTATCGACCGACCTCAACGTGCCTCAGCATGTGCTGCGGTTCTGGGAGACGAAATTTCCCCAGATCCGCCCGCTGAAGCGCGGCGGCGGCCGACGCTATTACCGGCCGGAGGATGTCGAGCTTCTGCGGCGCATCCAGGCGCTGCTGTACGAGGACCGCTATACCATCAAGGGCGTTCAACGCCTGTTGAAGGAAGGGCGGATGGCCGACCCGACGCCGCCGTTGCCGGAAGATACGGATGAAGGCGGCGACGTAGCGGATGCCGAGGCTTTTTCCGGAGACGAGTCCGATGACGGCGGGGACGGCGGTGCCGATCATCCGCCCCTGTCCGATGCCGTGCGTCACGAGATCACCATGGTGTTGGACGAGCTGAAATCGCTGCGATCGGTGCTGTCCCGCTTGTCCGAAATGGGGAGCAAAAAAAGCTGAAAAATCATCACGGGAGATGTTGCATCGGCAAAAGCCCGCGGCTATAGTCCCGTTCCCTTCCGGAGCCAAGCCGCAAGCACTGCGGTGAAGTTGACGGAGCGTAGCGCAGCCTGGTAGCGCATCAGACTGGGGGTCTGGGGGTCGCAGGTTCGAATCCTGTCGCTCCGACCAGTTCCGGAAGGACCGGAAAAGCCCTGGAACCTAATGGTTCCAGGGCTTTTTCTTTGCCCGCGTCCTGGGGTGTCTTCGATGCAGCCTCGGCATCCGTTTGCGACTCTTGTTTGCGACTTGGCGACGCTGCCGCGTTGGCGAAGGCCTTCATCGGGATCGCCTCCACCGCATTGCGTGCCGCTTCGTCGGCTACCCGCAGATACCGCTTCGTCGTCTCGTAACTCCGGTGCCGCGCCAACTGCTGGGTGACGGCGGCGGTCACATAGCTTGCATTGGTGTCGTGGAAGCAGTCCAACCGGCACGCCTCCGGTGGAAAAGAGGGCGACTAAGCGAGGCTCTGGGCCGGGGGCAGGTCGCTATGACTCTGGTTACCGACTTCTGCATCTCCCAAGGTTGGGGGAGGCGGTACGGCCGGCCAGCAGGATGATCAGGCCCAGCAGCATCAGGGCGGCGAAGAACATATAGGACTGCAGAACGTTCAGCGGCGTGTCGGCCAGCGCGTTGAGCGGCCAGAACAGCATATTGCCGGCCAGGAAATAGGCTGCGGCCAGCAGCGGCACCGCACCGGCGGGCCGCTGCAGACCCGGTTCCAACAGCATCAGGAAGGCCAGCGCGAAGGCCGGCAGCAGGATGCCGTAATGATGCACCCAGGCAACCGGCGAACCGACCGTGAAGCAGATGCCGGCAATGACGAAGGGCAGGAGCCGCTCTGTCGCCCGGTCGCGCCGGCGCCAGAGCAAGCCGAAGCCGACGAAGGCGATACCGGAGATCTGCGTCGCAAGGTGAACGGCCGGATTGTACGGGGCGAAGGCCTCCGCCGACCAGTCGAGGTTGTTGCCGTTGTGCAGCAGGCGGTTGACCAACCCGTTGACGGTTTGATTGGCGTAGTAGCTCTCGCCATGTTGGTCAATGAACACCAGCACCTGCAGATAATCGGCCATCGGCGCGAAGCCGTAGAACAGCGTCGCCAGCGCGACACCCGGCACCACAACCGCCGCCCAGCCTGCCGCCATCCGCCAATCGCCGCGCAGGGCGGCCCAGAGGAGAAACAGCGACATCTGCGGCTTCAACAAGGTCGAGGCACCCAGCAGCGCGCCGCACAAAAACCGGCGGTCCCGCAGCAGGGCGATGCAGGCGAACACGAAGGCGGCATCCAGCCAAAGTTGGATCTGGCCAAGCGAGAAGGCTTCCATCACCGGGTAGAAACACAAGGTGGTCATGTACCCGAAGCCGACCAGTAGCACCTGAGTCGGCCGGTCACTCGACGCGCCCGGTATCCGCAATCGGGCAGCCATCTCCAGCACCAGGATCGCCATCCCGGCTGCAGTCACCAGCACGAACAGCAGGTTGACGCGCGCGAATGCGATGAGATTCAGCACCCCCAGCGCCTTCATCGCCTCCAGGGGCAGAAGCGAGGTCAACGGGTACTGGAACTTGATGTGCTGTTTGAAGAACACCTCGTCATAGACGTTCTCGCCGTGGCGTTCTTGCAGCCAGTTCAGCGCTTTGATCATCGGGTACCAGCTGTCGACCTGGATCAGATCCGGGTTCTGCAGCATGAACAGATTGTGGATATTCGTCAGATTGCTGGCATGACCGCCGCGGTGCAGCGCCAGACCGACCAGTCCGGTCGTCAGCGCCACGAACATCCATGCCAGGATGATGATGAACTTGACCCGGCCAGCGCCGTAGGGACCTGTTCGCAGGAACTGAATCGTTGGTTGCATACTGATTCTGGGGTATCTAGCGGTTGCGTCGACACCTTGCCGTCGCGTCAGCGCGTCGTCGGCAAAGCGATCCGGCACGGCAATCGAAAGCGCAATGCGGCAGTGAGGCTCATCATGTGCGCAGGGAAATGTTGATATCATTGAATATTTCAGAGGATATAGGAAAGGTTGTGGTGCAGACTCGCCAATGCGAAGATTTTGTTTTCTCTCAACCAGTTCGGTTTATTTGAAGATACACAGCATCGTTACGTTGGGGATTTCCGATTTCGTGTATCGATCGCCACAAAATGGACTAGCGACTGGCTTTCTTTTTTGTTTCAGCCGTTATGGCGAGGTAGTCCGGTCGGCGTTGATTGCCATGACTGGCGACTGATCAAGGTGGCGTATTGGCACGTGCGGGTAGGGCAGGCGGCCAACTTTGCCAATAGGTCGGCGTTTGCGACCGACCGTTCGAAATTTTGGAGCGGGCCAGCGCACGGAAAAGCTCGCTGAGATGAAGCGCCCGCCTACGGGGAAGCAGGTGCGCCACTCAACTGGGCTGTCGCAAAAAGCGTGTGCCGAACGTTTCTGTATCCCTCCGCCCAACCTTTAGAAATGGGAACAAGGCCGCCGGGAATCGGAGGTCGCCGGGCAGTTCAATCTACGCGTCATCGAGAAATGTGCGGAGGCAATTGGGGAGAGTCGATGCCCGATGATGACGTTATTGCGGGCTGAGTGCGCGGTGCCGTTTCCAGCCTTGCACGTCAGAATGCCGTCACTTGATCGTCCCGACATCCACCGGCGCCTCACCGATCGACACCTCGGTTTGGAACGTCCGCTTGTCGAAATCGTCGATCAGCACCTCGAGGCGCAACGACCATCGACCAGCAAGCGGCAGAGTCATGTCGTCAACTCCAGAGAAGCCAGGGCCGTAGGTTGTCAGGGTACGCCGCAGCGGGGCCACACCCGCTGCCGACAGCTCCCAGTTCATCGTCACCTCACGGGTGGAAACCGGCTTGCCATCTTCATCCTGAAGATGGAGCCGAACGCCGTTGCTCCCCGGCTTCGCCGGAACAACGTCGATGATGGCGATCAGACCTCCCTTCACCGCAAGGGTGGAAAATCCGGCCGGTGGCTTTTCCTCGGCTGCGCTCAATGCGCGGGGCGGGGGCGTCAGGGCGAAGGCCGCTGTCAGCAGCAGGGCAGCGCCGGCCGCCGCCATCTCCAGGACGATGCTCCGCCGCAGTGCCCTGACGGCGTGGTCGCCACCCCGGTCGCCATCTCGGTCGAGGGCCGGGCTCAGGGACTGCCTGTTCCATGCCGCCAGTCCGAGCAGCAACAGGACCGCCAGCATCTTGCCTGCCCACACCCATCCATAGCTGCTGGACAGGATCGCCTGGAAGGAGCGGAGCTGGATCGCGGACAGAACCATGCCGGCGCCGGCCAGGATGGCCACGGCACCGACGGCCAATCGCGAGAATCGGCGGGTCAGCCTTGCGGCGACAACCGGCGACTCCAGGCGCAATGCCATGGTCAACGGCCAGAACGCCCCGACCCAGTAGGCCGCCATCAGCCCATGCAAACCGACGAGCGGCGCGCTCAGCCATCGGGGAGAGGCCGTGGCCGCATGGCCGGTGACGGCGAGCGAGGCGGCCCCCAGCAGTGCCCCCGTCACCAGCAGCGCCTGCCCGACCGCGGGACGGAACTCCAATGCCAAGCCGCAGGCCGAGCATAGCAGGGCCAATAGTGCGACTCCGGCGCTGAGGCCGACGCTGCTCGCCGCTCCGGTGGTCCAGGGGCTCCCGGTCAGCAGGGTGGCGAGGGGTTGACCTGCCAGCGTCACCCCGGTTACCCCCACCAGCAGCGTCCCCGACAGGCCGGCCGCCAGCAGCATCAGGCACAGAAAAGGCTTCAGACGGTCGTTGAGCGTTGCCCAGCGTCCCGTCACCAGAACCAGGAACAGGCCACCGCCTGTGCCGGCCAGCAGGGTGGCGTAATGCAAGGTCCGCAACAGCAGGCCGGCCAGGGTGGCGGCATGGGACGGGTCGTCCTGCTGAGGCGGGCTGGCCGTCGATGACGGCGCCACGCCGATCCCGAATGTGAAGGAACCGGCGACGGGATGGCCATCCGCCGAGGTGACGCGATAGCTGGCGACATAGAGGCCGTTCGGCAGTCCCGGCGGCAGGGCGAGGCGGATGCTGTCGTTCTCCGTCACCGCGCTTTGCTGCTCGGCCATGTCCCGTCCCTGCTGGTCGAGCAACTGGATACGGACGGGCGTGACGGGTTCATTGAAGCTCAGCGTCAAGCTTGCCGGCGCGGTGTCGAGGCTGGCGCCTTCGGCCGGAACCGACTCCATCAGGACCGCATGGGCCCAGCCGTTCGGCGGGAAGGCTGCGAGGATCAGCACGGCCAAAACCACGATTGGAAGAACGCCGGTCGTACGACGGAGGCCGGGACGCATGAGGATGCCTCGCTCTTGTAGGGGGCATGGTCGAGGGGCTGAATGCGGTGCGGTCATCGCCGCGGCCGGCATGCAGCCCAATCACCCGGCTGGTGCCGGGTGTCAGTGCGGTTGGGGCTCGATCAGCGTGACACCCGCATGCTTCGGACTGTCCGGCGACGAGCCATACGAGGGCAGCCAGCTGTTGCGGAAGGCCGGAACCAACGATCACGCGCGGCATCGTCCAGTCAAGCCGTTCGACAAGGGTGAGACGATTTAGCCATGCTCCCCGAGATAATGGCTCCAGGGCAGGTTTCTACGTCGGATTGACCCTCGCTTGATCTCGGACAAGTCCGGGGGCGACCGATCCTGATACCTCTGCCCGCACAACAGCCAATGCCGAGCAGTCGCGTCGAATGTCCCGCCGCCTCCCTCCAGCCTCTTGCCGACCGACCGCTCTCTGCGGTTGCTCGGGGCATGGCGGTCGGCGGCGGGTTCTGGCGTGGTTGGCGATCCTGGCCATCCTGGTGCAGACCATCGTTCCGGATTTCGCCATGGCGGCCCGCGCCGCCGGCTACCGGATCGGAAACGCGGTCGAGGCCGCGGCGGCACATGACTGCCACCAGGAAAGCGGCGAGCCGGAGCTTGGCGCCGGGTCCGGGATGCAGATGCCGACGGGGGCGGCGCACAGCCCACAGGCTCCCGCCGGGGGCGACGATCACGGGGCTGTTTGTCCGTTCTGCTTGGCGCTCGGCACCCACGGCCTGATCACGGAACCGGGCGGCAAGCTTCCGATCCCAGCCTTTCATTACGCGGTCGCGCAACCGCAGGAGGCCGGCGTCCGTCCGCGCCTGCTTTTCCTGACCTGCCTCCATCCACGGGCACCGCCGGGCACCGCACAGGTCTGATCGCCGTCAACTGGGCGCGCCGCGTGTGCGCCCACCCGATCTCCTGTTCGGAAACTCCCATCATGAACCGTATTCAAGCCCTGGCGCTGGGCGCCGGGTTCCTGTGCCTTGCCGCAACGGCCGGCACCGCGTCCGCGCATGTCACCCTGGAGACCCGCGAGGCCCCGGCCGGCAGCTATTACAAGGCCGTCGTCAAGGTGCCGCACGGCTGCGGCGGCGCCGCCACCACCGCCGTCCGCATCCGGCTGCCGGCCGGCGTCGTCGCCGCCAAGCCGATGCCGAAGCCCGGCTGGACGCTGACCACCAAGGACGGCGAATACGCCCAGCCCTACCAGTCGCACGGCCGCACCATCACCCACGGCGTCACCGAGATCGCCTGGACCGGCGGTTCGCTGCCCGACGCCTGGTATGACGAGTTCGTCTTCCAGGCCGTGCTGCCCAAGCAGCCCGCCGGCACGGTGCTGTATTTCCCGGTGGTGCAGGAATGCGACACCGGCGTGGCCCGCTGGATCGAGATTCCGGAGCCCGGCAAAACGTCCGCCGATCTCCCCGAACCGGCCCCCGGCCTGACCCTGACCGCCCCGCCATCCGGTCACTGACCGCCAAGGCGCATCCAAGGGAGGGGTTCATGCCAGACCATGATTTCTCGATCGTGGGCCTGTTCCTTGCCGCCGATCCGGTGGTGAAGGGCGTGATGATCCTGCTGCTCGCCGCGTCGATGGCGTGCTGGGCGATCATTCTGGAAAAATCCATGGCGCTCGCCCGGGCCAAGGCGCAGGCCCGCGCCTTCGAGGCGGCGGTCGCCGGCGGAGGCGGTCTCGACACCGTCTTCTCCGGGCTGCCCGCCGCCATCGCCGCCGCCGGGCGGCACGAGTGGCACGATTTCGATCCGGGCGAGAGCCGGGCCGAGCAGCGCGAGCGGCTGGAGCGTGCCATGCGCACCGCCATGTCCGAGGAACTGCGCCGTCTCGACGGCCATCTGCCGGTGCTCGCCACCGTCGGCTCCTCCGCCCCCTTCGTCGGGCTGTTCGGGACGGTGTGGGGCATCATGCGCAGCTTCGTCGCGATTGCCGGGGCGAACGACACCAGCCTTGCCGTGGTGGCGCCGGGCATCGCCGAGGCATTGTTCGCCACCGCCATCGGTCTGGTCGCCGCCATTCCGGCGGTGGTCGCCTACAACGCGCTGACCAGCGGCCTCGGCCGGCTGTCGCAGCGCCTGTCGGTCGCCATCGGCCGCCTTGCCGGACAGGCGGTGCGCAGCCGCAGCCTGCCCCATCGCGTGGCGGCCGAGTGATGGGGATGACACCTGCGGAGAACCGGGCGGGGGACGAGTTCTCCTACCGTCCGGTCGCCGAGATCAACGTCACGCCCTTCATCGACGTGATGCTGGTCCTGCTGGTCATCTTCATGGTGGCTGCACCCCTGATGACGGCCGGCGTGCCGGTGCAGTTGCCGAAGATTGCCGCGCAGAAACTCAGCCAGCCGCGCGATCCCGTCCAGGTCAGCATCGACCAGGACGGCCGCGTCTTCCTGGGCCAGGAGGAGATGGCGCCGGCCGATCTGCCGGCGCGGCTGGCGGCCCTGGCGCGGGAGGCCCCCGACACGGTCGTCTATGTGCGGGGGGACCGTGCGCTGAGCTATGGCCGGGTGATGGAGGTCATGGGGCAGGTCAGCCAGGCCGGCTTCGCCCGGGTGTCGCTGATGGCGGAGGGGCTGGCCCCTGCCGCGAAGAAGGCGCCCTGACCATGCGCCCCCCGACCATGCGCCGGGCAGGACGCCATTGGGCGCGGGCCCTCTCGATCGCCCTGCATGTCGGGGTGCTGGCCCTTCTGGCTGCGCGCTATGATCCCGTGCCGCCGGCTCCGGCCGCGGTTCTGGTCGACCTCGACCTCCGGCAGCCCGATCCCGAGCCTCCGGCGGAGGTGACGCCTCCGGCTGATCCATCGCCGCCGGAGCCGGCCGCTGAACAGGAGGCCGAGCAGCAGGCGGAGCAGCGGGCACCGGCGGACCCGCTGCCCGAGCAACCGTCCCCGCAGTTGCCCGACCCGGTCCCCCAACCGGTCGCCGTCGCCGAGCCCACGCCCATCGAGGAGGTTCCACCTCCGCCGGCGGCTGCCCCGGACGTGGCGGCGACACCGCTTCCGGCGGTCAAGCCCCGCCCGCCGGAAGCGGTCAAGCGCCCGGCCGCCCGCCCGGATCCGCGCCCGGTTGCGTCCGCCGCGGCGCCGGTCGCCAACCGTCCTCCGGTGGCCCAGCCTCAACCCCAATCTCAATCCGGGCCGTCGCAACCAGCACCGGTTCGCGCCGCGGGGCCGCCGCCCGATTATCTGGCGCGGCTCCAGGCCCGGCTTGCCCGCTACAAGACCTATCCGCGTGCGGCCCAGCTCGCCCGCGAAGAGGGCACCGTTCTGCTGCGCTTCGTCGTGGCCCGCGATGGTGCCGTGCTGTCCTGGCGCATCGAGCGTGGTTCGGGCTTCGACAGCCTCGACCGACAGGTGGAGGTGATGATCGAGCGGGCGGCTCCCTTGCCGCCGATGCCGGACGACCTTCCCGGCGACCGGCTCGACGTCGTGCTGCCCGTGCAGTTCGCGTTGCGGTGACGGACCCGTCATGACCCCGGTGCCGCGCCCGTTCCGCCTTTTCGCCCTCCTCGCCGCCCTGGCGCTGCTTCTGCTGCAGTGCTGGGCGCCGAGGCAGGCCGTGGCGATGCTGGTGGCCGAAGCGACCGCGGCCGTCGCGGAACAGTCGCTGTGCCAGCACGACGAAGCGCCGGACTATAGCGGCCCGGCGAAGCCGGATGCGGGCCATGGGCACCGCCTGTGCCCCGATTGTCTGACCTGCTGCGCCGTCCCCGCAGCCATTCCCCCCGACGGCGGCGTGCTTCCGTTGCCGCATCGGCACGGCCTGGTGCAGCGCCGCCGCATCGGGTCTCCGCCGCGTCGCCGGTCTTCCATCCACCGCCCCAACGCCCGTGCGCCTCCGGGATCGTCGCATCGCCGATACAGCCGCTGAACGACGAGACCGGCCGGCCCGTGATGCCGGCCCGCAAGGGAGAGCTTTTGTGACCCGTTCCCAATCCATCGGACGCGGTGTCGCCGCGTTGGCCGCACTTCTTCTGACGACCACCGTGCTGACCCCGGTTCCGGCCGCCGCGCAAACGGCAGCCCCGGTGACCCTCGACACCCTCACCATCAACGCGCAAGGCGCCGGCTCCCCGACCGCCCCGTCCGCCGAGCAGGCGCGCGACGACCTGAACCGCACGGCCGGCTCCGTCGGCTTCATCGATGCCGAGGCCTACAAGGGCCAGCATGCCAAGGATCTGCGCGACGTCCTCAAGGACACGCCCGGCGTCTTCGTCGAAAGCCGCTATGGCCAGGAGGTCCGCCTGTCGATGCGCGGCTCCGGCCTTGCCCGCGGCTACCATCTGCGGGGGATCGAGCTGCTGCAGGACGGCATTCCGGTCAACCTCGCCGACGGCAGCGGCGACTTCTACCAGATCGACCCGCTGGCCCTGCGCTATGCCGAGGTCTTCCGCGGCGGGAACGGGCTGGCTTACGGCTCCTCGACCCTCGGCGGCGCCATCAATTTCGTGACGCCGACCGCCCGCACCGCCGTCGCGCCCAACGTCCTGCGGGTGGAGGGGGGCAGCTATGGCGCGGCCACCGCCAGCGGCCAGGTTTCCCGCGTGATCGGCGACGCCGACTATCTGATCAGCGGCACCGTGGCCCATTCCGACGGCTATCGCGACCATTCGGAAGGACAGGGCGAACTGCTGAACGCCAATGTCGGCTACCGCTTCAACCCGACTGTCGAGACCCGCTTCTACGCCGGCGCCTATCTCGTCGACCAGAAGCTGCCCGGCGCGCTGAGCCTGGGCGATGCCTTGAACCGGCCGCGCTCCGCCGCGGCGGCGGCGCTGTCGGGCGACCAGTCGCGCATGACCTGGACCGAACGGCTGGCCAACCGCACCACCATCCATCTCGACGGTGGACAGCTGGACATCGACAGCTGGGGGATCCACAAGAAGCTGTTCCATCCGATCTTCCAAGTCATCGACCAGGACGGCTGGACCTACGGCATCGGCACCCGCTACACGACGTCCTTCACCGTGGGCGGGCTGCGCGACGAGCTGACCGTCGGCTTGCGGGCCTATGCCGGCACCAACAAGGCGCTGCAGTTCGTCAATGTGAAGGGCAGCCGCGGCGCGCAGACCGCCGACACCCGCCAGGAAGCCCGGAATTACGAGGGTTACCTCGAAAACCGGCTCTATGTCATGCCCACCCTGGCGGTGATGACCGGGGCCAAGATGCTGCGCAACGAGCGCAGCTTCACCGACCATTGGAACCCGCGGCGTACCTCCGACCGGACCTATGACGGGTTCAACCCCAAGCTCGGCCTGTTGTGGGAGCCGCTGCCGGACGTGCAGGTCTTTGCCGACGTCACCCGCAGCATGGACGTGCCGGACTTCAGCGACCTCACCCAGACCCAGGCGAACGGCAATCCCGCCTTCGTGCCGCTGCAGGCGCAACGCGCCTGGACGGCGGAGGTGGGGACGCGCGGGCAGAAGGGGCGTTTCGCCTGGGACGCCACGCTGTACCGCTCCCAGGTGAAGGGGGAGATGCTGCAGTTCACCACCAATCCCAGCATCCCGGCCGCCACCTTCAACGCCGACCGCACCGTGCACCAGGGCCTGGAACTGGGCGTCAAGGTCGAGGTCGCCAGCGACATCACCGGCCCCACGGCCGGCGACAAGCTCATCGTCGGACAGGTGTGGAACCACAACGACTTCCACTTCCGCAATGACCGGCAATACGGCAACAACAGCATCGCCGGCGTGCCGAAGAACGTGCTGCGGACATCCCTGTCCTACACGCGGCCGGACGGCTTCTATGTGACGCCGACCGTGGACTGGGTGCCGCAGGGCGCATGGGCCGATCAGGCGAACACGCTGCGGGCGCCGGGCTACACGCTGTTGGGCGTCCAGACCGGAATGGAGGTGAAGGACGGGGTCCTGCTGTTCGTCGACGCGCGCAATCTGACGGACAAGCGCTACGTCAGCGACATCGGCACCATCACGGACGCCCGCCGCGCCGGCACCCAGATCTTCTATCCGGGTGAGGGGCGTACCGTCTACGCCGGCCTCCGCGCCGCCTTCTGAGCGGGAGCGCGCCTCCACGGTCCACCGGGTCAAAGCGTCGCTGCCGCTGAACCGCACCGTCACCCGCTCGATCAGCGGGTGCAGCCGGTCACACGCTTCGATCCGGTGCTCCTGCTACGGCGGGACTCGAAAGACGGGCCATGCGTCAGACGCATTGCGCACAATTAGATTACGCACTGCCAAATTCATTGCGCGCAATCGAATTGTGCGCGATAGTCAGTCCCACGAGATCGACGGGCGCCGGTCAAGGCCGCCGCCCCGGAAACAAACTCAATGAAGGAGCACACGCCATGAAGACCCTCTATTCGACCAAGGTGACCGCAACCGGTGGCCGTGACGGCAAGGCCGTCAGCGAGGATGGACTGCTGTCGGTCGCACTGGCCGCGCCGAAGGAACTGGGCGGCCAGGGCGGCGCCACCAACCCGGAACAGCTGTTCGCCGCCGGCTATTCGGCCTGCTTCATCGGTGCCATCAAGTTCGTCGGCAACCGTGACAAGATCGCCGTTCCGGCCGATCTGACGGTGAACGCCACGGTCGGCATCGGCGCCCGCGACGACGGCGAGGGCTTCGGCCTGACGGTCGATTTCGTGGTCTCGCTGCCGGGCATGGACAAGGCCGCGGCCGAGGATCTGCTGGCCCGCGCCCACAAGGTCTGCCCTTACAGCCACGCCACCAAGGGCAACATCCCGGTCACCACGACGGTCGCCTAAGGGCATCGTCAGAGGCGAGAAGCCTTCGGCATTGCGCCGCCGGGCTGTTGCGCGCGATTGTGCAGGTTGCACGATCGACCGACGCGCGGCATCCCGGCGGCGCGCCGCATTTGCAAGGTTCACCCATCATGGCAGCCGACAAGGACGACCCGCTTCTGCTTTCCAACCAGGCGTGCTTCGCGCTCTATTCGGCCAATCTGGCGATGAGCCGCGTCTACCGCCCGATGCTGGAGCAGCTTGGCCTGACTTATCCGCAGTATCTCATCATGCTGCTGCTGTGGGAGCAGGACGGACAGTCGATGAAGCTGCTGGGCGAGCGGCTGGGGCTGGACAGCGGCACGCTGACCCCCCTGCTGAAGCGGATGGAAGGGCAGGGGCTTCTCACCCGCGCCCGCGATCCGCAGGATGAACGGCTGGTCCGCGTCGGCCTGACCGCCGAGGGGGCGGCTCTGCGCGGCAAGGCCGAATGCCTGCCGACGCGCATCGCCGCCGCCGCCGGCAGTTCGGCCGGGGAACTGATGTCGCTCCGTGATGCGCTGCTGCGGCTGCGCGACGACCTGAACCGCGCCGCCGATCAGGGCTGAACGGATTGGGGCTGAGCGGGCCGGCTCGCACGAAAGGGGCTGGAAATCGGCGGCGGGAGGGCCTCTTCTATTCGGCCGCTCTCCTGATCGAAGGTTCCCGCCGTGAGCCCTGCATTGACTGAAGACCGTCTCCGCATTCGCCCGGCCGATGCCGACGACGCCCCGGAGCTGGCGCGGCTGATCGACATTGCCGGGGGCGGAGTCTACGAATTTCTGCTCGACGGGCTGATGCCGGGAATGACCGCGGCGGAGATGCTGGTGCCGGGATTGGCCGGGCGCAGCGGGTCGCTGTCGCACCGGCAGAGCGGCGTCGCGGAACTGGACGGGCAGGTGGTCGGCGTCGCCCACGGCTATCCCACCGACTGGATCCGAACGGAGGATTACAGCGGCCTGCCTCCAGACCGGGTCGCCCATATGGCCGAATTTTCGGAAACCCTGGATTGGGGCAGCTATTTCCTGTCGGCGCTGGCGGTCGATCCGGACTTGCGGCGGCAGGGCATCGCCGGGCGGCTGCTCGGCTGGTTCTACGAGCGGGCGCGGACCGGCGGCTTCGACCGCGTCACCCTGCATGTCTGGGCCGACAACGAGCCGGCCCGCCACCTGTACGCCGGCGAAGGATTCGAGGAGATCGGCCGCGCCGGCATCCCCTGGCACCCCCGCCTGCCGCACCAGGGCGGCAGCATCCTGATGCGGCGCTATTTGTGAGCGGCGACCTGCGGCACCGCCTTTTCGGCTGACAGATCGTCGATCCGGCGCACCACCAGCTCCGGGTCGGCGTAATGCACCATGTGGCCGGAGTCCGGCACCCAATGAATGGTGCTGTCGGGCAGGACATGGTGAAGCCGTCCGCTCTGTTCCTCCTGCGATACGACCCGGTCATGATGCCCGGCGAAGATCGCCACCGGGACCGTCACCCCGGCATAGCGGTGCTGCAGCCGCTCGGCGGCGGGCACCATGGTGACGCCGTCCTGGGCGTTGGCGCGCAACTGGCCCGGCCGGATCGTCAGGGCGGCAGGGAAGCTCTCCGTCAGGTGGTCCGGCACCGGCCGCGGCGAGAACAGCGTCTTCAGCAGGCCCGGCATCATTGCCTTGGAGACCGGCGGCGACAGGGTGTGGCGCAGCAGGCCGCCCAGCACCGGCATCGCCAATGGCGCCACCAGAACCGTGTCGACCCGCGTCGTCGGGAAATAATAGCCGGCCAACAGCACCAGCCCCTTCACCGTCCGCGGATGGTCCAGCGCCAGCGCCAGGGCGACGAGGGTGGCGTAGGAATGCCCGACCACCACGGCGTTCTCGATCTCCAGGGCGGCGAAGGCCTGGGCCAGCAGGTCGGCCTGATCCTCCGGTGTCCAGTCGCGGTCATGGGGGCGATCGCTGTGGCCCATGCCCGGGCGGTCAAAGGCGATCACCCGGTGATTCGGCGCCAGCCGCTGGAACAGGCCGCTCGCCAGCGAGTCGCCGAGGGCGGAGACGTTGCCGTGCAGCAGCACGACCGGCGGACCTTCGCCGGCCTCCATGTAATGCAGGCGGACGCCGTCGACGGTCAGGAAGCGGCCTTCCGGCGGATAGCGGCGCTCGGCCGCGCGTGCCGCCAGGGTATTGGCGACGGCCAGTCCGCCCAGCGCCAGCGCGGTGAGGCCCAGGGTCTTGAGCATGGTGGAATGGCTGTCGGTCATGGCGGTCGTCCTCTCAAGGCTGGTGCTGCGGCGCAGCATCATGAGGGGACAACCGGGCGGCGGGGGAAGGGTTCCCGGGGGGAGGCAGTCGCGTCCCCCGGAACCCTTCCCCTATCCGATCAGCGCTGAGACGGGAACAGGAAGCGCGCCTTCAGGGTGCCTTCGATGGCGCGCAGGTCGTTGACGACCTCCAGCTCGTCGACGTCGCCGTTGACGTCCACCACCACATAGCCCAGCTCCGGATCGGTCTGGAGATACTGGGCGGCGATGTTCAGGTCGCGGCCGGAGAACACCTCGTTCACCTTGCGCAGGATGCCCGGACGGTTCTCGTGCACATGCAGGAAGCGGGTGCAGCCGGCCTGCACCGGCAGCGCCACCTGCGGGAAGTTGACCGCGCCGACGGTGGAGCCGTTGTCCGAATACTCGAGCAGCTTCTGCGCCACCTCGGTGCCGATGTTGGCCTGGGCCTCCATGGTCGAACCGCCGATGTGCGGGGTCAGGATGGCGGTCTTGATGCCGCGCAGCGCGCTCTGGAACTCGTCCTTGTCCGAACCGGGCTCGACCGGGAAGACGTCGATGGCGGCGCCCAGGACGTGGCCGGAGTTCATCGCGGCGGCCAGCGCCTCGATGTCCACCACCTGCCCGCGGGCGGCGTTGATCAGGTGGCTGCCCTTCTTCATGGCGGCCAGTTCACGCTCGCCGATCATGTTGCGGGTCTGCGGGGTGTCCGGCACATGCAGGGTCACCACGTCGGACACCGACAGCAGTTCCTCCAGCGAGTCGCAGGCGCGCGCATTGCCGAGAGCCAGCTTGCGCACGACGTCGTAGAAGCGGACCTGCATGCCCATGGCTTCCGCCAGGATCGACACCTGGGTGCCGATATGGCCGTAGCCGACGATGCCCAGCGTCTTGCCGCGGATCTCGTAGGAATCCTTGGCCGACTTCATCCAGCCGCCGCCATGGACCAGCTGCGACTTCTCGAAGATGCCGCGCATCAGCATGATGATCTCGCCGATCACCAGCTCCGCCACCGACCGGGTGTTGGAATAGGGGGCGTTGAACACCGGCACGCCCTGGCGGCGCGCAGCCTTCAGGTCGACCTGGTTGGTGCCGATGCAGAAGCAGCCGACGGTGATCAGCTTGTTCGCCGCCTCCAGCACCTTGGCGGTCAGGTGGGTGCGCGAGCGGATGCCCAGGATGTGGACCGAACCGATGCGCTCCAGCAGCTCGGACTCGTCCAGCGCGCGCGGCAGCCGCTCGACGGAGGCATAGCCGCCGCGGGCCAGCTCATCGATGGCGTTGTCGTGGACACCTTCCAGAAGGAGGATGTTGATCTTGTCCTTGGAGAGCGAGAGCTTGGTCACGGCCGGCATCCGTATCTGGGCATCGGATCTGTTCCGCATGGCCCGCCCACCGGGATTAGGGGCGCACGGGCCTTCGGAAAAGCGAGCGCGCAAAGTAATACCAAAGCCATCCCTTGTCACCTGAGGGATGTTGCGCCGCGGCGTCCGTTTCCGCATGCCGGATTGGCGCGGCACGCGGGTTGGGTGTATCAGTCTGACCGCTCTTCAAACCGAGAAAGCAACCAAGGTCTGGAAGTCTGGCATGAGCGACGTGACGATCTATCACAATCCCCGCTGCAGCAAATCGCGCGAGACGCTGGAGCTTCTGCGGTCCCGCGGTGTCGAGCCGACGGTGATCGAGTATCTGAAGACCCCGCCCGGCCCGGCGGAGCTGTCGGCCATCCTCGCCAAGCTGGGCAAGGGGCCGCGCGACATCACCCGCGCCAAGGAAGCGGCGGAGGCCGGCTTGCCCAAGGATCTGGACGGAGAGGCGCTGATCGCCGCCCTGTCCGCCAATCCGGCCGCCATCGAGCGCCCGATCGTGGTGAAGGGCGACCGCGCCCGCGTCGGCCGTCCGCCGGAGTCGGTGCTGGACATCCTCTGACCCCTTTCCCGTTCCTGACCGGAGCCAGCGCCCCATGACCAGCAAGCCGACCAGCAAGCACACCGCCGCCGCAGCCGCCGCCGAGCTGTCGACCATCCGCGATTTCCTGCGCTACGGCGTCAGCCGCTTCAACGAGGCCGATCTGGATTACGGCCACGGCACCACCACGGCCTTCGACGAGGCGGTGTTCCTGGTGCTGGAGACGCTGCACCTGCCGGTCGACCAGCTCGACCCCTATCTGGACTCCCGGCTGACCGCGGCGGAGCGCGAGGCGGTGGCCGGCATCCTCCATGCCCGCATCGACACCCGCAAGCCGGCGCCCTACCTGCTGAACAAGGCCTATATCCAGGGCATCCCCTTCTATGTGGACGAGCGGGTGATCGTCCCGCGCTCCTACATCGGCGAGCTGCTGTTCTCCGACCTGTTCGGCGGCGACGACTTCACGCTGGTGGAGGATCCGACCTCGGTGGAGCGGGTGCTGGACCTGTGCACCGGTTCCGGCTGCCTCGCCATCCTGGCCGCCCGCATCTTCCCCGAGGCCCAGGTGGACGCCGTCGACCTGTCGCCCGACGCGCTGGAGGTGGCGAAGCGCAACGTCGCCGACAGCGGCTTCGAGGACCGCATCACCCTGCATCAGGGCGACCTGTTCGCTCCGCTGAAGACGCGCAAGTACGACGTCATCATCACCAACCCGCCCTATGTCGATGCCGAGTCGATGGACGCTTTGCCGCCGGAATTCCGGGCCGAGCCGGAAATGGCGCTGGCCGGTGGCGACGACGGGCTGGACATCGTCCGCCGCATCCTGAAGGAAGCACCCAAGCACCTGACCCCCGAAGGCGGTCTGCTGTGTGAGTTCGGCACCGGCCGCGAGATCCTGGAGGCGGAGTATCCGCACCTTGATTTCCTGTGGCTGCAGACCGCCAACAGCTTCGGCGAGGTGTTCTGGCTGACGCGGGAGCAGCTGAAGGCCGGGAAGTAAGGGGTATGGGGTGACTTCCACCCTTCCATATCTCTTGTCGGCGAACGGTTTCCCGGTAACAGTGCTGGGATGACCGTTCGCCTCCTGTTCCTTTCCCTGCTGGGTCTCCTTCTCGCGGCGATGCCGGCCGCGGCGCAGTCCAATGGCTGCGG
The DNA here is from genome assembly GCF_003115935.1 of Azospirillum sp. TSH20. Taxonomy (NCBI): domain Bacteria; kingdom Pseudomonadati; phylum Pseudomonadota; class Alphaproteobacteria; order Rhodospirillales; family Azospirillaceae; genus Azospirillum; species Azospirillum sp. TSH20. Next base: position 132,017 of record NZ_LGQU01000032.1, on the reverse strand, counting down.
CGGCTTTCCACCGACCAAGCTGACGCTCGACACCGTGCTGGCGCCGATCAAGCGCGACGACAGCCTGTCGATCGCCCAGCTCACCCGGCTTCCGGGGCGGACGCCGGGGCCGGTCAGCACCACCGACAGCCATGTGCTGGGGCTGACCCAGGCGCGTTACGGCGAGCAGTCGCAGGTGCAGGCGCTGTTCAAGTCGATGGGCGACGGCACCTATTGCGCGTCGGCCAGCGCGCTGACCATCAGCTTCGGCTTCCAGCAGCGCATCGTCCATGTCGCCGGCGAGATCCCGGCCAATTCCTGCCTGCATGGCGAGGTTCTGGCCCATGAGATGCGTCATGTCGCGGTGGACGAGGCGCTGCTGAACGAGATGATGCCGCAGATCCGCAGCCGTCTGGAGCAGGTGATCGACGGGATGGCGCCGGTGCGCTCGCGCAGCCAGACCCAGGCGATGGCGGCGATCCGCCGTCCGCTCGAATCGGCGATGCGGCGGATCATGCAGGAGTTCGGCCGCGAGCGCGACCGCCGGCAGGCCAAGGTCGATACGGTCGAGGAGTACGAGCGGGTCAGCCGCGTCTGCAACGGCGAGGCCCGCGAGTATCTGCCGAAGCCGGCCGTGCGGCGGGCGATGCGCCAGGGCTGAGGTCGGTCAGCGCTTGCGCCGCCGGTCGGTGGCATGGCCGTCGACGAACTCCGGCGGCTTGCGGCGGACCCAGCGGATGAAGGCGGCGATGTCGGGATGGCCGCGCAGCGCGTCGATCTCGTGATAGTGGTCGCGCAGCTGCTGTTCGGTCAGCACCGCGTGAATTTTCGCATGGCAGATGCGGTGCATCGTCACCGTTTCCCGGCCGCCGTAGGTGCGCGGGATCAGGTGGTGCTCGTTCAGGCTGGCGCCCGGCACCATCGGCCGGCCGCAGAGCGGGCAGGCGGGGCCGTCGGGCTGGGCGGCCGGCGCGGACTTATGGGAAAACGGATAATCCGGAAGGCGCATATCTGTTGGAACCGCTGATCACTGCCCATGTTGGCAATCTAGGAGAGGCCATAATCGATATGGTCCGCAACCTCCAGGAGGCCACTGTGAACAATTCCAAATCACAGCCTCGTGACCAGACGCATGGCGGCGACAAGGCGGCCGTTACCCAGACCGCCGCCGGCCAGACAGCCGATTGCACACAGTACGGCCAGGCCGCCGGATCGCCCGGCGGGCGTGGCGGCACCAGCTGCTACGGCGGCATCCAGCGGGTCCAGCCGCGCACGGCGACCGCCGTGACGCCGTCCCCTGACAAGGACCGTTACGCCAAATAGAAAAGGGGGAGCCGCGCGAACGGCTCCCCCTTTTTTCCATAACTTGCTGCCTGTCGAGCGTCAGGCCGCCTTCTTCTCGGCGATCAGCTGGACGAAGCGGTCGAACAGATAGTGGCTGTCCTGCGGGCCGGGCGAGGCTTCCGGGTGGTACTGCACCGAGAAGACCGGCTTGCCCTTCAGGCGGATGCCCTCGTTGGTGCCGTCGAACAGGCTGACATGGGTGACCTCGGCATCGGCCGGCAGGGTCTCCGGAACGACGACGAAGCCGTGGTTCTGGCTGGTGATCTCCACCCGGCCGGAGGCGAGGTCCTTCACCGGATGGTTGGCGCCACGATGGCCCAGCGCCATCTTGGTGGTCTTGGCGCCCAGCGCCAGCGACAGCATCTGGTGGCCGAGGCAGATGCCGAACATCGGCACGCCGGTGTCGAGCAGGCCCTTGATCGTCGGCACGGCATATTCGCCGGTGGCGGCGGGGTCGCCGGGGCCGTTGGACAGGAAGACGCCGTCCGGCTGGTGGCGCATCACGTCCTCGACCGTGGCGGTCGACGGAACCACCGTCACCTTGCAGCCGGCGGCGGCGAGGCAGCGCAGGATGTTGCGCTTGGCACCGTAATCGATGGCGACGACATGGTACTGCGGCTTGTCCTGGGTCGCGTAGCCGCCGCCGATGGTCCAGCCGGCTTCGGTCCAGTCATAGGTCTGGCGGCAGGACACGTCCTTGGCCAGATCCATGCCTTCCAGACCCGGCCAGCCCTTGGCCTTGGCGATCAGCGCCTCGATGTCGAACTTGCCGTCCGGCGCATGGGCGACGACGCCGTTGGGCGCGCCCAGGTCGCGGATGCGGCGGGTCAGGCGGCGGGTGTCGACGCCGGCCAGACCGATAAGGCCGTAGCTCTTCAGCCAGTCGTCCAGGTGGCGGGTGGCGCGCCAGTTCGACGGGTCGGTGATGTCGGCGCGCAGGATCAGGCCGCGGGCGGCCGGCGTGACCGTCTCGATGTCTTCGGCGTTGGCGCCGGTGTTGCCGATGTGCGGGAAGGTGAAGGTGATGATCTGGCCGGCATAGCTGGGATCGGTCAGGATCTCCTGATAGCCGGTCATGGAGGTGTTGAAGCACACCTCGCCCACCGAATCCCCCGTGGCGCCGATGCCTCGGCCGCGGAACACCGTGCCGTCGGCCAGGACCAGGACGCCGGTGTGAACCGCATTGTCGGAGGGGGGAGTGGCGAGAGTCATTCCTGTGAACCTTCCCAAAAACCGCGGCCGGCGACGGATCGGGTGATCGGCGGAACGGCGACGGCCTAGCGTCCCGCCGGGCGCGCACACGCAACCGCTCGCACCCCATATCCGCCTTGGCGGGCGATGACGTGGGATCGAGTGGGCTGATCGGGTGGGCCGGACATCCTATATGACGATTGGCGGCCCGATTTCCAGCAATAGCTTTGCAAGGCGGCCCTGATCCGCCGACAAGGTCGGAGGGTTCCGGGGCGTCCATACGCCGGAAGGGGCTTTTGCCATGGAAATCGGCGGCCATTTTCGGAATAGTCGGCTGTCCGGCCGGAGCCTTTCGATCCCGGCCCGCTCCCGGCCCGACGAACCAAGGAAGACAGGACATGACGCTGCGCACGCAGTTCAACGACGGCCTCAAGGATGCGATGCGCGCGAAGGACCAGCGCGCGGTGTCCACCATCCGCATGATCCTCGCCGGCCTGAAGGACCGCGACATCGAAGCCCGGGGGCGCGGCGTGACCGACGGCATCGACGACGCCGGCATCCTGTCGATGCTGCAGGGCATGGTGAAGCAGCGCAACGAATCGGCGGGGATGTACGAGCAGGGCGGGCGTCCCGAACTGGCTCAGCAGGAGCGCGAGGAGATCGCGGTCATCGAGCGCTATCTGCCCAAGCAGATGAGCGAGGAAGAGGTCGCCGCCGCCATCGACGCCATCGTGACCGAACTGGGCGCCTCCAGCATCAAGGACATGGGCAAGGTGATGGCCGAGCTGAAGGCCCGCCATGCCGGCCAGATGGACTTTGCCAAGGCCGGCGGTCTGGTGAAGGCCCGGTTGTCCGGGAAATAAGGGGCGCTGGCCGCCGCGGGGCGACTCAGGCTAGGCTTGAGGTCTGATGCGCCCTGCGGCAGACGGGCAGGAGGACGGTGGAATGGTCGCGGTCCGCAAATCCAGCTTCTCAGGCATGACCGTCGCGGAGTTCCTGGACTGGAACGGCGACGGCACCGACACGCGCTATGAGCTGGTGAACGGCGAACCGCGCGCCATGGCGCCGGCGAGCATCACCCACGGCATTCTGCAGAGCACCGTCGCCCGCCTGATCGGCAACCATCTGGCCGACCGCGCGCCCGGCTGCCATGTCGTGACCGCGCCGGGCGTGCAGCCCCGCGTCCGGTCCAGCCACAACATGCGCATCCCCGACCTGGGCGTGACCTGCGCCCCGGATGAACGGGGCCTGCGCACGCTGCCCGATCCGGTCCTGCTGATCGAGATCCTTTCGCCAAGCAACGAGGCCGAGACGTGGGAGAATGTCTGGACCTACACAACGCTGCCGTCGGTCCGCGAGATCCTGGTGCTGTGGACGGCCGGGGTCGGTGCGGAGCTTCTGCGGCGACAGGCGGATGGCAGCTGGCCGGAAAGTCCGCAGGTGATCGTCGGGGACGAGGCGCTGACTCTGGACAGCATCGGCTATCAGGCCCCCTTGCATGCACTCTATGCCGGGACGCATCTCGTCAGGCAGCCGGACTGACGCATTGCCCCTGCGCCATCTGCGCCCTTGGGGCCGGCGGTGCTGGTTCCCATACTATGCCTCTGCTATAGCCTAGCGCCCATTGGCTCCGCCCATCGTCCTTCGTACCCCGGTGACCGTTCGACCATGGCTTTCCCGCCCCAATTCCTGGAAGAACTGCGCACCCGGCTGACTTTGTCGGAGGTGATTTCCAAGCGGCTGCGGCTGATCCGCGCCGGCCGCGAGTACAAGGCTCCCTGTCCCTTCCACAATGAGAAGTCGCCGTCCTTCTACGTCAACGACCAGAAGGGCTTCTTCCATTGCTTCGGCTGCGGCGCCCATGGCGACATCATCGGTTTCGTCATGCGCCACGACAACCTCGGCTTTCCCGATGCGGTCGAGCATTTGGCCGGCGAGGCCGGCTTGCCGGTTCCGCGCCCGACGGAGGAGGACCGGCAGCGCTACGAGCGGCGCAAGACCCTGCACGACCTCGTCGAGCAGGCGGCGCGCTGGTTCGAGCAGCAGTTGCACACGCCCGCCGGGCGGCCGGGGCTGGACTATTTCATGCGGCGCGGACTGGACGGCGAGACCATCGCCCGCTTCCGGCTGGGCTATGCCCCCGGCGATTCGAACGCGCTGCGCACTTATCTTGGGAAGCAGGGTTTTTCCGACGAGGACATGGTCAATGCCGGGCTGCTGAAGCGGCCGGACGACGGCCGGGCGCCCTACAGCTTCTTCCGCAACCGGGTGATGTTCCCGGTCACCGACCGGCGCGGGCAGGTGGTCGCCTTCGGCGGGCGCATCCTGGAGGGCGACGGGCCGAAATACGTCAACACCGCCGACACCCCGCTCTTCCACAAGGGCACGCTGCTCTACGGCCTGTCGCGGGCACGGCAGGCGGCGGCGGACGGCAAGCCGGTGATCGTCGCCGAAGGCTATATGGATGTGATCGCGCTGGTCCGCGCCGGCTTCGAGGGCGCCGTGGCGCCGCTCGGCACCGCGCTGACCGAGACGCAGGTGCAGGAGCTGTGGAAGCTGATCCCGGCGGCGGAAAAGGTGCCCTTCCTGTGTTTCGACGGCGACAATGCCGGCCGGCGCGCGGCATGGCGGGCGGTGGAGCGCATTTTGCCGCACCTTGCTCCCGGCCAGTCGGCCCGCGTCGCCTTCCTGCCGGAGGGCGAGGACCCCGACAGCCTGATCCGCGCCAGCGGCGCCAAGGCGATGGGGGCGGTGCTGGAGGCGGCCATCCCGCTGTCCGACGCCCTGTGGCGGATGGAGAGCGAGGGCCGGCCGACCGACACGCCGGAGGCCAAGGCCGCGGTGAAGGCGGCGCTGGAGGCCCGCGTCGCCACCATCGCCGACCGCGACGTCCAGAGCTTCTACCGCACCGAGATGCGCCGCCGCGTCGACGAGGCCTTCGCCCCGGTGCGCCAGGGCTACAATCGTGCCCCATGGGTGCCGGGGCAGGGGCGGGGCCGCTTCGGCGAGGCGCCGCGCCGCCATGTGCCGGGCACGCCGGGCCGCCTGACGTCGAAGCCGGTGGGGGAGGGGCGCGGCCGCGCCTCCCGCCTTGCCTCGATGCGCGAACGGATCCTGCTGGCGACGCTCATCAATCATCCGGAATTGTTCGGCGAACTGGCCGAGCCGCTGGGGCTGTTGCCGTTCGGTGACCCGGAGCTGGAAAAACTGCGCTGGGCGGTCATGGAATGCCTTTCCGACGACCGCAATCACGACTCGACACTTGACGCCGCTGCGCTTTGTCGCCACTTGTCATCCGCCGGCCATGAGACCATGGTCGGTGCTTTGCTAGGCGAGTCGACCTATGTCCATGCCGGCTTCGCCCGTCCTGATGCCTCCACGGAGGATGCCAGGAAGGGATGGTGGCCTGCGTGGCGGCATCTGCATCACGAGCGGGTGCTCGACGATCTTAGGGAAGCGAAGGCGGCTCTGACCCGTGACAACAGCGAGGCCAACTTCGCGAGGGTCGTGGCTCTTCAGCAGGAGGTCATAAGGTCCGGTCTGGGTAGTGCGGACGACAGTGACTTTGACGATGTCTGACGGTTGATGATCAATATCGTCGCCAATCGGGCATCGGTTGACGGGACACAGGGCAACAGGACGGGGCCGCATGACAGTTTCTGTGATGGCGGGTTCTGGGTAGATACATGGTTGGGGGTGGGGCGGACGGGCCGGGTAACCGGGACCGGACGCTCCTTTCGTCTTTATTCACTGGGGTAATGCGGGGGCACCGATCGCATGGCCACGAAAGCTGCGAACAGCGTGGAAGTTTCCGAAACGCGGGAGGAATCCGCAGACGGTCCTCTGATGGACGGCATGGGTTTGGCCGTCAAGAAGATGATCGCCCGCGGCAAGGAGCGCGGGTATGTCACCTATGACGAGCTGAACGCAGCGCTGCCGCAGGATTCGTCCTCGTCCGAGCAGATCGAAGACACGATGGCGATGCTGTCCGAAATGGGCATCAACATCGTCGAATCGGAAGAGCAGGATTCGGAGAACAGCGGCGAGGGGGCAGGCGAGGGCGAAGGCCGTTCGTCGGGCAATCTCGACGACGACGACATCGGCCGCACCGACGACCCCGTGCGCATGTATCTGCGCGAGATGGGTTCGGTGGAGCTGCTGTCGCGCGAAGGCGAAATCGCCATCGCCAAGCGGATCGAGGCCGGCCGCGAGATGATGATTGGCGCGATCTGCGAATCGCCCCTGACCATCCGCGCCATCCTGGAGTGGCATGATTCCCTGATGGAAGGGAAGATGCTGCTGCGCGACATCATCGATCTGGATGCCACCTATGGCGGCGGCCCGGACGGTGAGGAGATTCCGGAGGGGTTGGCCGAGGTGGTCGAAGCCGGCGGCGCCCCTGGTGCCGCCCCGGCCCCCGCCGCCGAAGCGCCGGCGGCCGAGGAGGACGGCGACGAGCCGCGTCCGCCGCGCGCCGAAGGCGAGGGCGAGGAGGGCGATGAAGGCGACGAGGGCGAGAACAGCCTGTCGCTGTCCGCGATGGAAGCCGCGCTGAAGCCGCAGGTCATCGAGACCTTCGAGAACATCAAGGCGACCTACGACAAGCTGCACAAGCTGCATGAGTCCCGCATGGCGGCGATGCAGCGTGGCGAGGACGTCGGCAAGCAGACGGACAAGAAGTACGACAAGCTGAAGCTCGAAATGGTCGAGCTGATGAACACCGTCCGCCTGAACAACCAGCGCATCGAACAACTGGTCGAGCAGCTCTATGGCCTGAACCGCAAGCTGACCGGCTTCGAAGGCCGCCTGCTGCGCATGGCGACCGAGTGCCGGGTGAAGCGCGAGGACTTCCTGAACCAGTATTTCGGCCACGAGCTGGATCCGAACTGGCTGGAGCGCATCCGCGGCCTGAACCCGAAGACCTGGGGCAAGTTCGCGGAGAAGTACGACGGCGACATCCGCAAGACGCGCGAGGCGATCTCCAACGTCGCCGAGGAAGCGCGCCTGCCGATCAACGAGTTCCGCCGCATCGTCTCCACCGTCCAGAAGGGCGAGAAGGAAGCGAGCCGGGCCAAGAAGGAGATGGTCGAGGCCAACCTGCGTCTCGTCATCTCGATCGCCAAGAAGTACACGAACCGCGGCCTGCAGTTCCTGGACCTGATCCAGGAGGGCAACATCGGCCTGATGAAGGCGGTGGACAAGTTCGAGTACCGGCGCGGCTACAAGTTTTCGACCTACGCCACCTGGTGGATTCGCCAGGCCATCACCCGCTCCATCGCGGACCAGGCACGGACCATCCGCATCCCGGTCCACATGATCGAGACGATCAACAAGCTGGTCCGCACCAGCCGCCAGATGCTGCACGAGATCGGCCGTGAGCCGACCCCGGAAGAGCTGGCCGAGCGTCTGATGATGCCGCTGGAGAAGGTCCGCAAGGTCCTGAAGATCGCCAAGGAGCCGATCTCCCTCGAAACGCCGATCGGCGACGAGGAGGATTCGCATCTCGGCGATTTCATCGAGGACAAGAACGCGGTCCTGCCGCTCGATGCCGCCATCCAGGCGAACCTGCGCGAGACGACCACCCGTGTCCTGGCCTCGCTGACGCCGCGCGAGGAGCGTGTGCTGCGCATGCGCTTCGGCATCGGCATGAACACCGACCACACGCTGGAAGAGGTCGGCCAGCAGTTCAACGTGACCCGCGAGCGTATCCGGCAGATCGAGGCGAAGGCGCTGCGCAAGCTGAAGCACCCGTCGCGGTCGCGCAAGCTGCGCAGCTTCCTCGATACCTGATTGGGATACCTGATCCGGGAGCGTATCGTTCGAGACGAAGCGGGGGCCGATCGGCCCCCGTTTTCGTTTTCGGACCTCCGTGTCGGACCGACGAACGAGGGGTTGCATTTCCCCGAAGCTTTGTCGCAAAGTGCGCCCCGCGGTAGGGCCTGTAGTTCAGCGGTTAGAACGCGCCGCTCATAACGGTGTTGTCGTCGGTTCGAATCCGGCCGGGCCCACCACGCATTCCAGACGATTCCGACAGGCCGTCGGCCCTTCGTCCCCGTCGCGCATCGCGTCGGATAAGATACACCAACTCCTCGGACATGATCGGGCAGCCTTTCGGTTGGCCTGCGGCGGTTCGCCCCGCCCGCGTCGGTGACAATCTCACCGACGCGGGCGCGTGGCGGGGTGTATCGTTTCCGCAATGATGGGGAACGGGCGAAGGGAATCCGGACATGCGTCGGCTGCGGCTCGGTCTCGCACTGCTCCTGATTCTCGGCGTCCTGGCCGGCGGATCCTGGGCGTTGTGGCTGCGCCCGCTGGCGGTGCCGGTCGCGGCGGCGGAGGGCGACGTGCCTTTGGAGGTCTACGGCATCGGCACGGTTGAGGCGCGGGTGCGCTCGGCGGTCGGGCTGGAGGTCGCCGGCACGCTGACGGAGCTGTTCGCCGACCACGCCGACCGCGTGCCGCAGGGCGCTGTGCTCGCCCGTCTCGACACCCGCCAGCAGGACGCCCGCGTCGCCGAGGCCCAGGCCGCCGTCGGGCAGGCGCGGGCGGCGCGCGCCAGGGCGGAGGCCACCATCCTCAAGGCGCATTCACTGCTCGACAAGCGCCGGCAGGCCGCCGGACGACGGCAGCAACTGCTGGCCAAGGGCAGCGTGTCGGTGGAGGTGGCGGAGGAGAGCGCTGCCGACCTGCGCGTCGCCGAAGCGGAACTGACGGTGGCGCAGTCCGACCTCGCGGTGGCGGAAGCCGCCGTTGCCGATTCCGAGGCGCGGCTGCGTTACGAATCCGCGCGGCTCGACCGCTACACGCTGACCGCTCCGTTCGACGCGTTGGTGATCGCCCGCCACAAGGAGCTGGGCGCCGCCGTCAACCCCGGCGAACCGCTGTTCACCCTCATCGCCCCGGACAGCGTCTGGGCGCTGGTTCACATCGACGAGGCCTCGGCCGGCGGCCTCGTGGAAGGGCAGGTTGCGACGGTGCGGTTGCGTTCGCATCCCGGCGAGACCTTTCGGGCGCGCGTGACGCGCATCGAACTGGAAAGCGACCGCGTCACCGAGGAGCGGAAAGTCTATCTGAAATGCGAGGTCTGCCCGCCGCGCGTCTACCTCGCCGAACAGGTCGAGGCGACCATCGCGGTGGGCCGCCTGCCGCGCGCCGTGCTGGTGCCGCAGACGGCGATCGATCGCTTCGACGGAGCGAGCGGCACGGTGTGGACTGTCGAGGACGACCGCCTCGCCCGCCGCGCGCTGAGTTTCGGCCGGCGGACCCTGGACGGCCGGTTGGAGGTGACCGGAGGCCTGCCCGATGGCGCGCGGCCGGTGGTCGCCGCCGTGCCCGGCCTGCGCGAGGGCCGGCGTGCCGATCCGCTGGGGACGCCGCCATGAACCTCGCCCTGCGCGATGTCCGCCACAACCTCGGCCGCTTTCTGCTGACCTGTCTGGGGCTGAGCCTGCTGCTGGGCGTCGTGCTGTCGATGATCGGCATCTACCGTGGGCTGGTGGACGAGGCGCTGACCCTGGTGCGCGCGCCCGGCGCCGACATGTGGATCGTCGAATCCGGCACCCGCGGCCCGTTTGCCGAGGCCTCGCGCATTCCCGGCGACACGCGCGACGCGGTGGCGCGGTTGGCCGGGGTGGCGGCGGCGGGATCGCTCACCTTCCAGTCGGTGGAAACCGTACACCGGGGGCGGACGTTGCGCCTGTACGTGGTCGGCTACGAGCCGGGCCGGCCGGGCGAACCGAATCGCCTCGCCGCCGGGCGGCCGATCACCCGCAGCCACTACGAAATGCTCGCCGACCGCCGCGCCGGGCTGGAGATCGGCGAGCGGGTGCGGCTGGGGCGGGACTCCTACGAGGTGGTGGGGCTGACCGAGGGCATCGTCGCGTCGGGCGGCGATCCGGTGGTCCATCTGACGCTGAAGGACAGCCAGCGCCTGCAGTTCGAACTGGACCCGCCCGCCGCCCGGCGCGAATTGGCGCGCGGCGCCCGCCCGGCCGGTCTCGACACCGTGAACGCGGTGGTGGCGCGGCTGCTGCCCGGCGTGCCGGCGGCCGGCGTCGCGGCCGAGGCGGCACGCTGGAAACATCTCGGGGCGCTGACGCAGGAGGACCAGGAAGGGCTGCTGCTGAGATCGGTGGTCGAAAAGGCGCGGCGGCAGATCGGTCTGTTCACGGCGATCCTGCTGGCGGTTTCGGCCGTGGTGATCGCGCTGATCCTCTACACGCTGACCATGGACAAGGTGAAGGCCATCGCCACGCTCAAGCTCATCGGCGCGCCCGACCGCACCATCGTCGCCCTGATCGTGCAGCAGGCGCTCGCCATGGGGCTCATCGGCTGGGGCGCCGGCACGCTGCTCATTCTGCTCGCCAAGGATCACTTTCCGCGCCGCCTGCTGCTGCTGCCGGAGGACGCGCTGATGCTGGGGGCGGCGGTGCTGGTCCTGTGCGTGGCGGCGAGCGGGCTTGGCGTGCGCCTGGCGCTCAAGGTCGATCCGGCCACGGCGCTGGGAGGGTAGGGCGATGGCCGCGCCGCTCGTCGAGCTTCGGGGAATCGCCAAGACCTATGGCCGCGGCGAGACCGCCGTGCATGCGCTGAAGGACACCGACCTGCGGGTCTATCCGGGGCAGGTGGTCGGGCTGCTCGGCCCCAGCGGATCGGGCAAGACGACGCTGCTGAACCTGATCGGTTGCATCGTGGAGCCGACGCGGGGCCGCCTGGACCTCGACGGCGAGACGGTCTACGACGGCCGCTGGCTGCGATCCGACCTGCGCCGGCTGCGGCTGGAGAAGATCGGCTTCATCTTCCAGTTCCACAACCTGCTGCCGTTCCTCACCGCCGAGGAGAACGTCGCCGTCGCGCTGGACCTTGCCGGCGTTCCCGGCGCCGAGGCGCGGCGCCGTGCGCGGGCCTTGCTGGACTATCTGGAGGTGGGACACCGCGGCGCGACGCTGCCGTCGCGGCTGTCGGGCGGCGAGGCGCAGCGCGTCGCCATCGCCCGCGCGCTCGCCAATCGCCCGCGCATCATCCTGGCCGACGAGCCGACGGCGGCCCTGGACTCCGGGCGCGCCGCCATGGTGATGGACCTGCTGCGCCGGCTCGCCATCGAGCAGCAGGCGGCGATCCTGGTCGTCACGCATGACGAGACGATCTTCGGCCGTTTCGACGTCACGGTGACCTTGCGCGACGGACAGGTCGTCTCCAAAGGGTGAAAGATGCGGCAGGGGCCACATCCGCATGATTGCCGCCATAGCCGAATGCCGAGGGCTCTCCGCTTTTCCAGGGCAACTCCAGGGTGGGCATATCCCATCCGATCATCGACGCGGCCGGCCCTGAAGCCTTTTCGGCACAAGCGTGGCCGTACCGCATAAATTTTGCTGCAAGCCCGACAAAGTCTGGAATAAAGGATGCGCGGCGCGCGTTCGCACCCATATGCATCGGGTCCCCATTTCGGCCGCAGGGTCGAGTGAGCCGGCCCGGCCCTGGAGTTGCGGCGCCCTCGTCGTCCCGTCCGGCCTCTCGCTGGAAGGGGGAGTCCATGGCGTGAGCCTTGGCGTTACCGGTAAGGAACGGGTGCGCGGTTGAGCAAATTCGGGGTCGATCTGGAAGTCCACATCGCGTCCTTGCGGCGCTACGCGCGTGCGTTGCTGCGCAACGGTGCGGATGCGGAGGATCTGGTGCAGGAGGCGCTGACGCGCGCGGTGGCGCGCGCCGACAGCTTCCAGGCGGGGACGAACCTGCGGGCATGGCTTTTCACCATCCTGCACAACGTCCACGTCAATCAGGTCCGTTCCAAGGCCGCCCGGCCGCAGGAGGTCGACGTCGCCGACGTCGAATCGAAGCTGGTCAGCCCGGCCCGGCAGGAAGAGCGTGTCGAACTGCGCGAAATGATGCGCGCGGTCGACGAGTTGCCGGAGGAACAGCGCAAGGTGCTGCTTCTGGTGGCGCTGGAGGGCCTGAAATATGACGAGGTCGCCGACATGCTCGGCGTACCGATCGGGACCGTCATGTCGCGCCTGTCGAGGGCGCGCGAGGCGGTGCGGGCGAAACTGGCGAACGAGGGTGGCGTCACCCTCCGGCGGGTGAAGTGATGAACGCGCATCAAGCGACTGGACGGATCACGGAGGACGAACTCCACGCCTATGTGGATGGCCAGCTGGACGGCAACCGCCGTCTGGCGGTGGAGCGATGGCTTGCCGAGGATCCGGAGGCGGCGCGCCGGGCGGAGGATTACCGCGCCCAGGGGCTGCTGCTGCATGAGATGTTCGACACCGTCCTGCGCGAGCCGCCGAGCGACACGGTTCAGGAGCTGTCCGACCGGCTGAAGGGCCGCATCGCCTTCAACGACAACCGTCCGGCCTGGCATGCCCGCCCGCTGGTGCGATTCGCCGCCGCGGTGATGCTGGTGGTCGCCGGTGCGGCCGGCGGCTGGATGGGCCGCGGCGCCGACCAGCAGGCCGCGGCGCCGGTCGCCCAGCAGCGCCAGACGCTCGCCACCTTCGCCCAGGAGGCGACGCAGGCGCACCGCTTCTATACGTCGGACGAACGGTTCCAGGTGGAGCTTGGCGCCGACAATCAGGATGAGCTGAACGGCTGGCTGTCCAAGCGGATGGGCCGCGACGTGTTCGGTCCGGACCTGGGCCGCGTCGGCTACCGGCTGATCGGCGGCCGGTCGCTGCCGACCGATCTCGGCGCCGGCGCCCAGTACATGTACGCCAACGACGGCAACAAGCGGATCACCCTGTTCGTCGGCGCACCGCAGAGCGGCAACCAGTCCAACTTCAGCTTCACCCAGAACGGCGACGTCGCCACCTTCTATTGGGTCGAGGGTCCGTTGGCCTATGCGCTGGCCGGCCGCCTGTCGAAGGAGGAACTGCTGGAGATCGCCAAGGCGGTCTATCAGGACGTGAAGGCCGGCCCGCCGCGCCGCGAACCGCCGCCGGAACAACAGCCCCAGCAGCAACAGCCGCAACCGCAGCAGGAACACCCGCCGGGCGTGCAGCCGATCAGCGACACCCAGAAGGCGAAGGAAAGCTGAGGGGGGCGTCAGCCCCCTACCTCTTCAGCAGATTATCCTTCAGCCAGTCGCGCACCTCGCGGCAGACCGCCTCCGACGCCTCCTCCAGGGCGTGGCCGGTGCCGGGGACCAGGACCAGCTTCTTCGGCTCGCGCGCCTTGCGGTGGACGTGGATGGAGCAGCTGGGCGGCAGGATCTCGTCCGCCTCGCCGTGGATCAGCAGGATGGGGCAGGACAAATCGCCGACCGGGTCGGTGCCGTAGCCCTGGGTCGCCAGCGCCACCACGGTGCAGACCGCACCCCGGTTCGACGCCGCCGCCTGGATGACCACGGCGCCGCCGAAGGAATGGCCGACCAGGGCCACATGGTGGATGCCCTGGCGGCCAAGGAAGCTGAGCCCGCACAGCAGGTCGTACACCGCCTCTTCCAGGTCGCGCGGATCGCGGAAGCGCAGGCGCAGCGAGGCGATGCCGTCCGCGGTCAGGTCGGCGCCCAGACGGGGGTAGAGCCCGCGCGCCGGCGTGTCGAACCCGCCGCCGACCCCGCCGACCCACAGCACCGCCAACTCCCCGCCCGGCACCGGGTAATAGCGGGCTTCGACCGGGCCACGGTCGGTTTCCAGCGTCACCGGCTGAAAGCCCTCGGCGTCGGCGATGCCCATGGTGGAGTCCAGAAGCGGCACGGCCATTCTCCCTTCCGATCTTGGCTGCTGAAGATGGTAACAGCGGGAACGCCCCGCGGTTGCCGTTTGCCGAGGCTAGCGAGGCAACGAAGCCGCAACCCGGCTGTTCTCTGTCCAAAGGCTTTGGCCCAAAGGCTTTGGCCGAAGAATTTGCACAGACGGGAAAGGAGCGGCGATGGCGTCGAACAGTTTGACCGGGCGGGGCCGCTGGCCGCAGCCGGACTCTTTTCTTTCGGGCTTGGGCGCGAACTTTGGCTCGGGCGAGGCCGCGACCGGCGGCCGCTGGCTCGCCATGATGGGCGGCACCGCGCTGGGCGTGATCGGGTTGCGGCGGTCGGGTTGGGGTGGGGCGATACTGGCGCTGGGCGGTGCCGGCCTGTTCGCCGTCGGCGCGCTGGGGTTGCGGCCCCTGGGTGAGCGGTCCCTGAGTGCCGTGCCGAACCCCGGCGCCTGGCGCAGCGTCCCGGCCTCCCGCCGCCGGTCGCTGACGCCGGAGCGCACGCAGGCGGTCGTCACCATCGCCTCGGAACCGGGGGCGGTCTTCCGCTTCTGGCGCAACTTCGCCAACCTGCCGAAGCTGATGCCGCAGCTGGAGCGGGTCGACGTGCTGTCGGCCACCGAAAGCCGCTGGCTCGCCAAGGCGGCTTCGGGCGGTGAGGGACCGAGCTGGCGCTGCGTGCTCGACCGCGTCGACGAGGACCGGCTGCTGACCTGGCACACGGTGGGCGAGACGGCTCTGCCGCACCGCGCCTCGCTGATGCTGAGCCCGGCGCCGGGCGACCGCGGGACGGAGGTGCGGCTGACGCTGGTCTACCGCGTTCCGGCCACCGAGGTGGCGGCGCTTCTGGGCGTGACGCCGGAAGGGCAGGCGGAAGAGGCGCTGCGCCGGCTGAAACAGCGGGTGGAGACCGGCGAGCTGTCGACCATCGAACGGCAGCCGCGTGGGAATGGGTCCGGCTCTTTCCGGGAGGCGACGGAATGAAGGCGCTCTGCTGGAACGGAACCAACGACCTGCGGGTGGAGCGGGTGCCCGACCCCGTGCTGGTCAATCCGCATGACGTGATCGTCAAGGTGGCGCTGTCGTCGGTCTGCGGGTCGGACCTGCATCTGATCGACGGCTATGTCCCGACCATGCGGCCTGGCGACATCATCGGCCACGAATTCCTGGGCGAGATCGTGGAGAAGGGACCGGAGGTCCGCTATCTCAACCGCGGCGACCGGGTCATCACCGTGTCGATCATCGGGTGCGGCCATTGCGGGCATTGCCAACACGGCGAAAGCTCGCTGTGCGACAACTCCAACCCGAACCCGGACTATGCCCGCACCGCCTACGGCCATTGCGGCGCCGGCATCTTCGGCTACAGCCACGCCTTCGGCGGCTATGCCGGCAGCCATGCCGAATATATCCGCGTGCCCTATGCCGACTTCAACGCCTTCCGCGTGCCGGAGGGGGTGAGCGACGAGAAGGCGGTCTTCGTGTCGGACGCGGTGCCGACCGGCTACATGGCCGCCGACATGGCCGGCATCAAGCCGGGCGACGTGGTGGCGGTGTGGGGCTGCGGCGGCGTTGGCCAGATGGCGATCCGCAGCGCCACTCTGCTGGGGGCGGAGCGGGTGATCGGCATCGACCGCTTTCCCGACCGGCTGCGCGCCGCCCAGATGAAGGTGGGGGCCGAGACGCTGGACTACAGCCGCGTCGACATCTTCGATGCGCTGCAGGCGATGACCGGCGGGCGCGGTCCCGACGTCTGCATCGACGCCGTCGGCATGGAGGCCGACAGCGCGTCGAACGCGGTCGAGGACCTGTATGACCGTGCCAAGCAGGCGGTTGGGCTGCAGACCGACCGGCCGGCGGTGCTGCGCCAGATGATCGAGAGCTGCCGCAAGGGCGGCACCCTGTCGATCGTCGGCGTCTATGGCGGGCTGATCGACAAGTTCCCGATGGGGGCGGCGATGAACAAGGGCCTGACCTTCCGCATGGGTCAGCAGAACGGCCAGCGCTATGCCGACCGGCTGTTCGAGCACATCCGCAACGGCGACCTCGACCCATCCTATCTGATGACGCACCGGCTGCCGCTGGACGACGGCCCGCAGGCCTACCGCATGTTCAAGGAGAAGGCCGACGACTGCCTGCGCGTCGTCTTCGCCCCGCAAGGCTAGAGCGAAAAGGGAGAGCCGCCATGGAACTGGTCTATGCCTATCCCGCCGAACGCGGCCGGGGTGTGGAGGCCGAAATCGTCGGCAGCCTGCGCGACCGCTTCGGCGATGTCGTGCAGCTTGGGCGGGAGGAGCGCGACGCCGAGCGCGGCGACCGCTCGGACGTGCTGGTGACGTTGGAGGTCACCGACGACAAGGTGGAAGCGGCGCTGACTGCGCTGCGCGCCCACCCGCTGGTGATCGACGCGGCGGCGCGGAGTTTTGGGGAGAGGGTGTGAGGGGTTGGGGTGGGGGCACCGCCAGCCGGAACTCCCCCAAACCCTTAGCCCCTGAAACAATTTTCAGCCCACCCGTGACCACGCCGCCCCACCCCTGTTGACCATCCCCGCAAGACAAGTCCGCATCACTCATCGGGGGCAACTGCCGTGAAGATGTCCGCCGCCGTACCGCCTGTCGAACAGGCGCAGGCCACCGTCAAACGCCGCTGGCCCATCGGTGTGGAGTTGCTGCCCGGCGGCGCCCATGCGCGGGTCTGGGCGCCGAAGGCCGGACGGGTGGAGCTTGTGGCCGAACCGGACGGGCGGGCGACGGCGCTGGAGCGCGAGGGGAACGGCTATTTCTCCGGTGCCGTGCCGGGGCTGGAGGCCGGTGGGCTCTACCGCTTCCGGCTGGACGGCGGCGACATGCTCTATCCCGACCCGATGTCGCGCTTCCAGCCTGACGGGCCGCATGGGGCCTCGCAACTGGTCGATCCGCACCGCTTCGCCTGGACTGATCAGGACTGGCAAGGGCGCGCCATCCGGGGCCAGGTGATCTACGAGATGCACATCGGCACCTTCACGCAGGAAGGGACCTGGGACGCCGCGCTGCGGGAGCTGCCGGCGCTGGCCGATCTTGGCGTCACGGTGCTGGAGGTGATGCCGGTGTCGGAGTTTCCCGGCCGCTTCGGCTGGGGCTATGACGGGGTGAACCTGTTTGCGCCGACGCGGCTCTATGGCGATGCCGACGCCATGCGGCGCTTCGTCGACGGGGCACACCGGCTGGGGCTCGCCGTCATCCTGGACGTCGTCTACAACCACTTCGGTCCGGACGGCAATTACCTAAAATGCTTTTCCGACGACTATTTCACCGACCGCTATAAGAACGAGTGGGGCGAGCCGATCAACTTCGACGGCGCCAACTCCAAACCGGTGCGGGAGTTCTTCCTGTGCAATGCCGCCTTCTGGATCGAGGAATACCATCTGGACGGCCTGCGGCTGGACGCCACCCAGTCGATCCATGACGCCAGCGAAGGCCGCGGTGAACCGCACATCCTGGCCGAGATCTCCCGCGTCGTGCGCAAGGCCGCCGGCGGGCGCGCCACCATCCTGGTGGGCGAGAACGAGCCGCAGCACGCCAGCATGGTGAAGCCGGCCGACGAGGGCGGCTGCGGGCTGTGCGCCATCTGGAACGACGACCTGCACCATTCGGCGATGGTGGCGCTGACCGGCCGGAACGAGGCCTATTACACCGATTATCGTGGCACTCCGCAGGAGTTGGTGTCGGCGATGAAGCACGGCTTCCTCTACCAGGGGCAGTGGTATCGCTGGCAGGGCAAGCGGCGCGGCATGCCCGCCTTCGCCATGCCGCGGCCGGCCTTCGTCAATTTCCTGCAGAACCATGACCAGATCGCCAACTCCGCCCGCGGTTTGAGGCTGCATGCGCTGACCACGCCGGGGCTGCTGCGGGCGATGACCGCACTGATCCTGCTGGGGCCCGGCACGCCGATGCTGTTCCAGGGGCAGGAGTTCGCCGCCGGCGCCCCCTTCCTCTATTTCGCCGACCACAAGCCGGATTTGGCCAAGCTGGTCGAGGCGGGCAGGGCGGAGTTCCTGGCCCAGTTCCCCAGCATCGCCGAGCCGGCGATGCGGACCGGGCTGCCCAAGCCGCAGGCGGAGGACAGCTTCACCCGCTGCAAGCTCGACCACCGCGAGCGGGAGGCCAACGCCGCAGTCTGGACGATGCACTGCGACCTGCTGCGCCTGCGCCGGGAGGACCCGGTGTTCGCCGCCCAGCGCGTCGGCGGGCTGGATGGCGCCGTGCTGGGCGAGGAAGCCTTCGTCCTGCGCGTCTTCGGGGAGGAGGAGGGCGACGACCGGCTGGTCCTGGTCAATCTGGGCCGCGACCTGACTCTCCGCGCGCTGGCGGAGCCGCTGCTGGCCCCGCCACTCGACGGGGCATGGACGGTGCTGTGGTCCAGCGAGGAGCCCGTCTATGGCGGCTGCGGCACGGCGGCGGTGGAACAGCCGGACGGCGCATGGCGGTTGCCCGGCCATGCGGCGCTGGTTCTGGGCCCCGCGCGCGATTTTCCGACGAAAAGCGACGATAGCGGAGGCAACACAACCCCGGTCATCATGGTTTCCCAAGGGTCGGAAACCGATAGCTGAGCGTAGGTCCCCATGGCTGATTTCGTCCGCACCCTGTCGCGCGAGGTTCTGAACACCGGTCCGAAAGGTGCCGAAACCCGTGAATGGCTGGTCGCCAACGGTCTCGGCGGCTATGCCTCCGGGTCGGTATCGGGAGCGGTGACGCGGCGCTACCACGGACTGCTGATCGCGGCATTGCCGGCCCCGCTCGGCCGCGTGCTGATGCTGAGCCAGTTGAGCGACGTGGTCATCGACGGCGACGGCCGCAGTTTTCGCCTGAGCTGCCGCGATACCGGTGGCGATCCGGCGGGCGGCGAAGCGGGGGAGGAGGGGCAGACCGCCGCCCTGCAGGAATTCCGCATGGAGGCCGGACTGCCGGTCTGGCGTTTCCGCGCCGGCGGGGCGGTGATCGAAAAGCAGGTCGTCCTGCCGCACGGCCAGAACATCGTCCATGTCACCTACCGGGTGATGGAGGCGAAGGCGCCGGTGCAGCTGCGCCTGCGGCCGGTGATGGCCTTCCGCACGCTGGAATCGGCGGTCGATCGGCCGCTGGCCGGCGCCTATCGCATCACCGCGG
Organism: Azospirillum sp. TSH20; assembly: GCF_003115935.1. Lineage (NCBI taxonomy): Bacteria > Pseudomonadati > Pseudomonadota > Alphaproteobacteria > Rhodospirillales > Azospirillaceae > Azospirillum > Azospirillum sp. TSH20. The sequence goes on along the minus strand of NZ_LGQU01000032.1, from coordinate 112,671 downwards.
CCGGGCAGCGCTACGAGGTTTCCGCCGGTCCCGACCTGCCGGTGCTGCGCATGGCGATCGAGGGCGGCGATTTCCCGATGACGCTCGACGGCGGCATCCGGCGCGACGTCTATTACCGGGTGGAGGACGAACGCGGCTATCAGGCGCGCGGCTCGTTGTGGACGCCCGGTTATTTCAGCGGCGAGGTCGGTCCCGGCCAGAGCATCACCTTCGCCGCGGCGACCGAGGACTGGTGGCGGCTGGAGGCGCTGCCGCCGGCCGACGTGCTGGTGTTCGAGACGGAGCGCCGCCGCCGCATCATCCAGAACGCCCATCCCGCCCTGCGCGACGGGGCGATGGCGGAACTGGTGCTGTCCGCCGACAGCTTCCTGTTCGTGCCGGCCGGCCGGGTCGCCGACCAGATGCGGGCGCGGGCCGAAGGCGACGAGGTGCGGACGGTGATCGCCGGCTACCACTGGTTCACCGATTGGGGCCGCGACACCATGATCGCGCTGGAAGGGCTGACGCTGGCCACCGGGCGGCATCTGGAGGCGGGCTGGATCCTGCACACCTTCGGCCATTACATCCGCGACGGCCTGATCCCCAACATGTTCCCCGACGGCAAGGACCGCGGGCTGTACCACACCGCCGACGCGACGCTGTGGTTCTTCCACGCGCTGCACCGCTATCTGGGCGCCACCGGCGACCGCGACACGCTGCGCCTGCTGCTGCCCAAGCTGCGCGAGGTGATCGACTTCCACCGCCGTGGCACCCGGTTCGGCATCGGCGTCGATCCGAAGGACGGGCTGCTGCGCCAGGGGCAGGAGGGCTACCAGCTGACCTGGATGGACGCCAAGGTCGACGACTGGGTGGTGACGCCGCGGCGGGGCAAGGCGGTGGAGATCAACGCGCTGTGGCACAACGCCCTGCGGCTGATGGCCGGCTGGCTGCGCGAGGAGGACGGCGAGGCCGCCGCCCGTCCGCTGAGCGAGTTGGCCGATCAGGCCCACGCCTCCTTCAACGCGCGCTTCTGGTGCCCGTCCGCCGGCCACCTGTTCGACGTGGTGGATGGCGAGCATGGCGACGACATCGCCTGCCGGCCCAACCAGATCTTCGCCGTCTCGCTCGACCATCCGGTGCTGGAGCGCGAGCGGTGGGAGCCGGTGGTGGAGACGGTGCGCAGCCGCCTGCTGACCCCGGTGGGCTTGAGGTCGCTGGCGCCGGGCTGCCGCGACTACAAGGCGAAATATTTCGGCGACCTGCGGGCGCGCGACGCCGCCTATCACCAGGGCACCGTCTGGGGCTGGCTGATCGGCCCCTACGTCGATGCGTGGCTGAAGCTGCACCCGGAGGACAAGGCGGGGGCGCGGCGGCTGCTGGAGGGCTTCCTGCCGCATTTGGACGAGGCCGGCATCGGCACCATCAGCGAGATCTTCGACGCCGAGGCACCTTTCACCCCGCGCGGCTGCATCTCCCAGGCCTGGAGCGTGGCGGAGGTTCTGCGCTGTTGGGCGAAGACGGAGAGCTGAAGGGTTCAGGCGGTTGCGGAGACCCCACCTTTCCGAAGGTCATAGGGCGGCCGATCAGGGCCGCCCCACCCGCAACGATGGTGGAATGCCCTTGGGAGCAGTTGTCAACAGGGCACAACAGGGTGTGAAATCGCAGGGTCTGACGGAATGTGACAGATTTCGGTTGACACGCGGCCAGGGCTCCAAGAGCCAAAAAACAGGGTTTTCTTTTATAAATCAGGCGCTTACGTTATTTGCCTGATTTTTGGGCAAACACCGTAGCCCCCTTGAATCGCCTAGCGCGAATCGGGACTGCCCACGGCTTGCCCACACAGTTATCCACAGCCTCTGTGGAGACCGTCGGCTTTGCCGGCGGCCATGCCTCCCGTCGTGCCTGCTGGCCAGACCTATACTTTCGATGCCCATGCTTTGGGCCGGGGCAGGGGTGGGGCTCTGCGCAAGGGGGTAATCGTATTGGATTTTAGCCAGGCCGGAGAAAGCATCCTATAGTTCCCGCATCGGTTCTCTCGGTACTCCGACTGGCGGTAATCCGGGCGGATCTTCGAAATGCGGCCGTACGGAGTGCGGAGAGACAGCCAGAGCGGAGGTGCCAATGCGGAGCGTTGTGCGGGGCGTCGCCGGCATGCCGTACCCGGCGGGCCGGTCGGGATGGGCGGCGGAGGATGCCGCTGCGGCCGGCACTGCCGGGCGTTCGCGGCGTGGCACCCTTGGCCTGCTGCCGGCCGTCGTCGGTCCGCTGCTGGCGGTGTCGGTGCTGGGGGCGCTGATCCTGCATCTTCTGGCCGGGCTGGTGGCCCGGCTTCCCGCCTCCGATGCGCTGGGAGCCTTGTCGGTCATGGTCGGGATGGCGGTGGTCCTGGTGACCCTGCTGCCCTTCGCGCTGCTGTCCGTCAGGCGGGCGCAGCGGGCTTGGGCCGCCATGCAGGAGTCCGTCCGCCGCTGATGCGCTTCCCCAGGATTCCCCAGGATTCCTCCCGATCAGGTTTCCGTTGCTCCACGAAGCATGTCCGCGTTTAATCGCGGGTGAGGGCGGCATTCGCCCTTCCTCCCGGTGATCCGGGGCGGTTTTCCGGGGGCGCGGGATGGGGCTTTTCGATTTCCTGAAGGTCGCGGTGAAGGACAAGAAGCCGTCCAAGCCCGCCGGCCGCATGCCGGTCAGCGTCATCCAGTGCGACGGTAAGAGCTTTCCCATCGTGTCGCTGACGCCGAAGGGCTTCGTTGCCCGCGGCTTCGACGGGTCGCTGATCGTTGGTCAGAACGCCAAGGTGTCGGTGCGGGTCGACGATCCGGCCGGCAAATTCACCTTCAACGCGACCGTCGCGGTGGTGGAGATCAAGGGCGACACCATCGGCGCCACCTGGACGATCCTGCCGACGGAAGTCGATGCGGTGATCCGCCAATACGCCCAGAACCGCAAGAAGCAGGACGGCAAGCCCGCCCGGTAAGGGCCCCGGTAAGGGCGCAAGCGGCCCTTACTGGCGGTCCGTGGGCGTTCCGGCCACCGGCGAGGGCATGCCGGCGTTGACGATCTTCGGCAGTGCCAGGACGCGCGCCCGTTCCAGCCATTCCGACAGGGTGACGAATTCGCAGCCCTTGGCCTTCAGTTCCGCGATCACGCGGGGCAGGGCCTGCGCCGTGCTGGCATAGGTGGAGTGCATCAGGAAGACGTTGCCCGGCAGGCCGCCCAGCTTGATCTGGCTGACGATCTTGTCGGCATTGCGCACCTGCCAGTCGCGCGTGTCCACCGACCACAGGACGGAGCCCATATGCTCCTCCCGCGCGATGGTCAGCAGATCGTCCGAATAGCGGCCGTAGGGCGGGCGGAACAGCACCGGATTGGCGCCGAACTCGCGCAGGATGCGGTTGGTCTCCGTGATCTCGTAGCGGGCCCCGGCGGCGTCCATCTTGCGCAGGTCGGAATGGGTCAGGCTGTGGTTGCCGATCTCATGTCCGCCGGCGACGAAGTCGCGGATCAGATCCCCCTGCCGTTCGGCGATGCGGCCGACCGGGAAATAGGTGGCGCGCACGCCTTCGCGGTTCAGGATGTCCAGAATCTGGCGGGTGACCGTGCGGTGCGGCCCGTCGTCGAAGGTCAGGGCGCAGAGGTTCCAGTTCTCCCGCTTCAGCGTCGCCGGCATCACGTCGTAGCGTGAATCCGGCATCACCGAGCGCAGCCGGCCCTTGCGGCGGCTGTGCTGCTCGATGTCCGCCATGGTGCGGGCATCTTCCTCGTTGTAGATGACCAGACCGTCGGCCGGCGGCAAGGCTGCGGCGACCGACGGCGGCGGCAGCGGAGCGGCGTTGGCGGAGCCGATCGGCGCCAGGACGGAGGTGGTCGTCGTCGTCACCGTCTCGCGCTCGACGGCCGGCTGCGGCGGCTTGTTGTCGGGCAGCGGCGGGGCGACGGCCACGGTCACGGCCGGCGGCTTGGTCGCGGGCGACGGAACGAAGGCCGATTCCGCCGGCGATGCCGCCTGAACGGGGGCAACGTCGGGAGCGGGCCCAATCTTTTCGGAAGCAGTCTTTTCGGAAGCAGTCTTTTCGGGAGCAGTCTTAGCCACCGTGACGGGCGCCGGCGTCGCCGTCGGGGCCGGGCGGTCGACGACGAGGCAGCCGAAGCCGGCGCCGACGATCCGCCGGCACAGCGCCCGTGCATCGGTGCCCTTGGCGACCTGGGCGTAAAGCGCCACGCCGCCGGCCTCGCTCTTGCCGTCCAGCAGCATGACCGAGGCGGTCATCCCGGCCGTCAGATCATGCTCGCGCCGCTGCAGGTTCTTCCAACTCCACCAGGCGTCGCCGTCGCCGGAATAGATGCCCAGCTGCAGGACCGGGCCGTCGGGTATGGCTGCGGCTGGGGCGGCGGCCGGGTTCGGCGCCGGCGCCTTCTGCTCGACCTTGGCGACGGGCTGGCGTTTGGCGGGCGATTCGGCGGCGTGGGAGGGCAGGGCGGGCAAGGCGATCGCGCAGGCCAGCAGGGCGACCTTGAGCAGCCCGCCGGAGCCCTGGCCGCGCGCCGGCAGGACCAGCGCGAGGCCCCGGCCCCGGCGGCTGTCGGCCACCCGGAGGCTGGAACTGTGGGATGCGGCGTTCGGCCAGGAAATGCGCAACATATCGGTCCCGTCGCTTGGCCCAGCCACTATCTGCGGACCGCCGGTTGATGGCGGTGCAATATCATCCCGATGGGGTTAATTCAAACGACAAGCGGCGAAAATGTGGCGGCTCCGCCGCTTTTCACAGGGGCGTTGCCGTTCGGAAACGGTGCCGCCACCGGGCATGCCCAAGGGGTGGGCAAAGGCGGGTGGAGAGGCATGCCGGAACCGGCGGGGGAGCGGCGGGGTTCATTAGGGGACAGGCGGAGCGGCCGGGCGCCGGAACAGGCGCCGTGGGCCGCGTCCGCAACCCCCTCTGGAAGGCCCACCCGTGAAGGAGAAGACCCGTATGGCCGAGGATTTGGAAAGCCGCATCCGTCGGCGCGCGCATGAGATCTGGGAGCGCGAAGGCCGGCCGGAAGGCCGCGACGCCGCCCATTGGGAACTGGCCAGCGAGGAGATCGCGATCCAGGACAATTACCGCGACACGCTGAAGCCCAACCCGGCCGGCGGTCCGGAAGCGACCGCGATGCGCACCGAGCCGGTGGAGCCGGTGCTGAGCATCGCCAATCAGGGCGAACAGCCCGGCCTCGCCGACCAGGGCGACGAGATGGGCATTCCGATGCGCGGCGACCGTGATGCGTGGCCGACGCCGGAAGAAGCGGCCTCCACCGCCGTCCCGCCCAACCGCAGCAAGAAGACGCGCCGCCGGGGATAGCCCCCTCAGACGCGGGACTTTTCCGCCGTGCCGCCGGCCGTCCCCTCTGCCGTGCCGCTCCTGCCCTCGGGCATGGCGGCGCGGCCGGTGTCGGCCGGCGTTACCGCCGGGGCGGTTGCCGGCGCGACGGCCGGAAGCGAGCCGGGCGCCGGCTCCACCGCCGGGGCCGATGCGCCGACCGGCACGTCGTCCAGGCGGTCGTAGATGTCCGGATGCAGGCGGACGGCGCCGTCGGCCTCGACCGTGGCGATCCAATAGACGAACTGAACCGGCATCGGCGTGGGCAGCTTGACCCACTGCGGCTGCGGCTTGTTCAGCATGCGGTCGATCCGCGCCGGGGTCACGCTGGTTCCCTGCAGCAGCAGCTCCGCCAGCCGGCGCGGGTCCTCCAGCCGGACGCAGCCGGAGCTGATGGAGCGCAGCTCGCGTGCGAACAGCCGCGGCTCGTTGGTGCCGTGCAGATAGATGTCGTAGGGGTTGGTCAGGTTGAAGCGGAAGCGGCCGAGCGCGTTGTGGTCGCCCGGCTGCTGCACGATACGGACCCGGCCGGGCGAGACGTCGTGCCAGTCGACCGTTTCCGGCGCCACCTCCTGCCCGTCGAGATAGACGATGGCGTTCTGGATGCCGGGCACGCCCTTCGCCCGCAGCATCGGCAGCTTGTCTTCCTTCAGGACGGTGGGCGGCACGGTCCAGGTCGGGTTGACGATGATGTGGGTGATGCGGTCGGTCAGCAGCGGCGTCTCGCGCGACGGCCGGCCGACGATGGCGCGCATCGTCAGCTCCTCCTCCCCGCCGCGCACCAGCGTGGTGGTCTGGTCGGTCAGGTTCACCACCAGGACATTGTCCGGGGCGGTGTCGCGGAAGCTGCGCATCGCGACGGCGCTCTGCCGCATCAGAGCCGCGGCCTCGGCCGGCGTGCGGTCCAGGGCGGCGCGGGTGCCGGCGCCGATCAGACCGTCCGGCTTCATCCGCTGGGCGAGCTGGAAGGCCTTGACCGCACGATCGATGTCGGTGGTGAAGAGGTTCGACACCTTGTCCGCCGGCAGCAGGCCGAGTTCGACCAGCCGCTGCGACAGCCGGCCGACGCGCTCGCCGCTGCTGCCCAGCTTCATCAGGCCGCCTTCGCCGATCCGGGTCGACGGCTGCACCGGGTTGCGGTCCAACTCCACGGCGGCGGCGTCCAGCCGGTCGGCCCATTGCGTCAGCGTGTCGCGGTAGGGCAGGGCGTCCGCGGGGCCGACGCCGAGCAGCGCCAGAGCCGATGCGGCAGCGAGCGCCAGCATGGCCAGCTTGCGGGGCTTGCGGAGGTCGGCGGAAACGGTCATGTCGGATACCCTCTGTCACAGTGGGCCGGCTGTGCGTACGAATGAACGCGCCGCGGCCCTTTCGAACAATTTATGCAACGCAATAATGGAAGGCGAGGCGTGCAGCGCGAAATTCCGTCGATCATTCTCCCGGTGTGATCTTCCTGCCGCCGTCCTATGACCCGCCTATGCAAGAAGGTCACAGTGCAAAATTTTTTGGTTGCCTCGACCGATGACCTTCCTTATACGGATATCCGTCCGGAGACGATTCACACCAGACGGGACGCTTCGGACCAGCGTTGGTCATAAGGTTATACCAGCCGCGGGCGCCAAGCGACCCGCCAAACGCCGAACGGCCACAGCGTAGAACGGCCAAAAACGTAAAACGACGAGGTTCGGGGATGCATTTGGGGGATGACGAGCGTGCCGCTCCGGCCATCGGTCGGCGCGGGTTCCTGGGTTTTGCCGCCGCGGCGGTAACGTCGGCCCTTCCGGCCGCTTCGGGATTGATGACGGGGGTCGCCACCAGCGTGGCGACGGGTGTGGCGACGGCGCCGGTCCTTCTGGGGTCGGGCAGCGCGGAGGCCGCTCCCCTTGCCGGCAGTGTCCGGCGCATCAGCCTGCACAACATCAACACGCAGGAGCGGTTCGACGGCGTCTATTGGGCCGACGGCCATTACAAGCCGGATGCGCTGCGCAAGCTGGACGTGCTGCTGCGCGACCATCGGGCCAAGCAGGTCTGCCGTTACGATCCGCGCCTGTTCGACCTGCTCGCCCGCGTTCACCAGAGCGTCGGGTCGGACGATCCGTTCGAAGTGATCTGCGGTTACCGCTCCCGCCGCACCAATGCGATGGCGCGGCGCCGGTCGCGCGGGGTGGCGAAGGAAAGCTATCACACCCGCGGCATGGCCATCGACATCCGCCTGCCCGACACCCAATTGCGCGCCATCTCGGAGTTGGCGAAGTCGATGCAGTCGGGCGGCGTCGGTTATTACCCGCGCAGCGGTTTCGTCCATCTCGACGTCGGCCCGGTTCGCAGCTGGTAGGCATCGGATTATCGGCTGTCTCAGCCGACACCCCGGATTCGCCATTCCATGGAAAACCATTCCAAGCAAAAAGGCTCCGCATCGACCGATGCGGAGCCTTTTTGCTATGCGGATGATGTGCCGGCGGCCTGCCGGTCGCCCTGTAGCCCTGCCGCCTTCAGCTTCGCGGCGACGGCTTGGTCGCACGAAGGATGTCGGTCGGGTCCCAAACCGCGCCATGACGGCGGCGCGCCTTGCTCTCGCTGGAGCTGTCGGCGGATTTCACCGGCTTGACCCGTGGCGCATCGCTGCGGACGGTGCGGCCGGCCTTGCGGGCGCTTTCCCTCTCCGGGGCCGCGGCGACGATTTCGCTGCCCGCCAGGCTGCTGCCGCCATTGGATGACTGCATCGGGTCCTGGGACGTCGAGGAGTCGGGATCGCCGTCCTCGCCCTCGTCGGGGCCTTCCGGCGGCTCCTTGATTTCCGGTGACAGGGCGGAGAGCAGCGACAGCATCTCGTCCGACACATGGGAGGGGGCGGCGCGCCACAGGCGCAGAAGCCGCGCCTCGCGCCGGCTGATCTGGGTGTCGTCGTCGTCCGACTCCTGAAAGCCGCCGCGGGAGCGGCGCAGGCCGCCGGCATCGTTGTAGGTGTCGAAGAAAAAGCTCACCGGAACATCCAGCACCTGTCCAAGACGGTACAGGGTTCCGGCCGATATGCGGTTGGAGCCGCGTTCGTATTTCTGAACCTGCTGAAAGGTCAGGCCGATCGCCTCGCCAAGTTTTTCCTGGCTCATTCCCAGAAGGGTCCGGCGCATCCGCACGCGCTGCCCGACATGGGCGTCCACGGACCAGGATTCCGGCGATCCGCGTCGTCCTCTTTTGCGCGCCGTCGGTTCACTCATGTCCATTGGTCTCCGATGCCCAGTCTTTCGCAGCCTCTCTTTGCGAGAATGAAAAGATTGTTCACACATTCCTTGGGGATGTTCAAGAGAAAACTTTTGAATATTGGTACACGGTCGCCATATTCCGATAGGCATCGATGGTGCCGCAGCATTCGCGAGAGTTGTCGTGTTACAGCTTTGTATTATTTCGCAGGCGATGAGGATCAATTGCCAGAAGGGCTTGTCCGATCCCTGCATTCAACCCTTTTGCGGAAATGCCGGAATCTTCCGGTTCGCCCAATGGTTGGGTCGACAGCTTTTTGTTTACAGGAATTCGACGATCGTGACCGGATAGGGTTTTTACCGCCACAAATGGTGATCAGAAAGCTTCTGGTTGTGGTAAATATTCGGACGATTGCAGAACAACTTCTGTTCGACAGGCCGATACACGGCGTCACGCACCGGCGGCCGGCCGCCAGGGGCCGTCATCGTTGGTCGGACCATCGTTAATACATAATTAACTATATTTGCGCGGCGCCGATCGGCATCCGACAGGGCGGAATCAGGGCCGCGAGGGCCGTGGAGCGTGACCATCCGTATCGGCCTTGCCCCCAATCGCCGTCCGGGCAGCAGCGGACCTGGAAGCGGGCGGCACCGCCCACGGGCCACCGGCGGCGGCAAACCCCTCCACATGGTCGCGCAGCTTCTGGACCTGCGACGGAGTGACGCTGCGGCCGAAGCGGGACTTCAGCAGGGCGGCCAGCGCGCCGCGTGTCGGGCGGACACCGTCGGCCGACAGGGTGCGGTAGGCGACGAAGGCCTCGGCATAGAGGCGGATGCGGTCGGGCCGCGCGCGCAGCTGCGCCGCCTGGGCGGAGGCGCAGCGGTTCAGGTGGTCGGCCAGCCGCTCCGCCGCCTGCGCCTGGGTCAGGTCGGGCAGGGCGGTGGCCGGCTGCTCCGGCGGTTCGGGACGGCCGATGGAGTCGCGCCGCCGCCGTCGCCGCTGGCGCTCGCGGTCGCCGGCGCGCAGCCGCTCGGCATAGGCCGGGTCGGCGGCACGGCGTTCGGTGCGGCTGCGGTTGGAGCGGGCGGCGCGCTCCGCCTCGCGCGCCTGCAGCATCGGGTCGCGCAGCAGGAATGCCAGTTCCTCCGCGGTCAGCCGATGCTCCTGCTCCGACCCGGAGGGCACGGAGGTGGAGGGGCTGTCGCGGTTGCCGTCGGTGTCGTCCATCGCGAGGAAACGCAACGGCCGCCCGCCATGTTCCCGCGCCCGGTCGGACACCCCGGCCGGAGTCTCCGCATGGATGATGAGGGAGATTTCATATCCGGTGCCGGTCCCGCCCGTGCTAGAGAAAGGCCGTCCTTGTTCGGGCCGCCGTCCTCTCTCCGGCCCGTCTTCCCGGCCCGTGCAACAGTGGAATTCGCCCGCCCATGACCCCCCGGCAAGCCCTTCAGCAGCGCCTTGCGGCCTTGGATGCCCATCTGCGCGCGGAAAACCCCAACCTGCTGCCGGTCCTTCCGACCTTCCGCGCCTTCGACCGCATCCTGGCCGGGCTTGGGCTGATCGACCGCCATGAATCGCTGACCACCCGCATTCCCTGGTGGCCGATGGTCGCGGTGCTCGGCACCTTCTCGGCCGGCAAGTCGACCTTCCTCAACGGCTATCTGGGCGAGGTGCTGCAGAACACCGGCAATCAGGCGGTCGACGACAAGTTCACCGTGATCTGCCACGGGCCGGAGACCCGCAAGGAGGCGCTGCCCGGCACCGCGCTGAACGCCGACCCGCGCTTTCCGTTCTACCGCATCGCCGACGAGATCGAGAAGGTGGCGGCCGGCGAGGGCAAGCGGATCGACAACTACCTTCAGCTGAAGACGCTGGCCGGCCCGCGGACCAAGGGAAAGATCTTCATCGATTCGCCGGGCTTCGACGCCGACGACCAGCGCCGCTCCGTCCTGCGGCTGGTGGACCATATCGTCGAGCTGTCGGACCTCGTGCTGGTGTTCTTCGACGCCCGCCATCCCGAACCGGGCGCCATGCAGGACACGCTGCGCCATCTGGTCGCCAAGACGGTCAACCGCGCCGACGCCCGCAAGGTCTGCTACATCCTCAATCAGGTCGACACCACCGCCAAGGAGGACAATCTGGAGGCGGTGTTCGGCGCCTGGCAGCGCGCCATCGCCCAGGCCGGGCTGGTGTCGGGCCGCTTCTACGCCATCTATGACCAGCGCTCCGCCGTCGACATCGAGGATGACGGCCGCCGCGCCCGCTACGAGGCGCGCCGCGACCACGACCTCGCCGAGATCCACACCCGCATCAACGAGGTGGAGGTCGCCCGCGCCTACCGCATCATCGGCTCGATCGACAGCCTGACCAAGGAGCTGGAGGGCGAGGTGCTGCCCAAGCTGCGCGAGGCGATGGCGACGTGGCGCCGCCGCGTGCTGACCGGCGACGTGGTCTGGGGCGTCCTGCTCCTGGCTCTGCTGGGAACGGTGGTGCAGACGGTGGGCGGCGGCTTCGGCGCTTTCCTCGGCTGGCTGTTCGAGAATGCCGACGGCGGGCTGCCGCTGCACCTGATCGGCACCGCCGTGCTGGTGGGCGGGCTGTTCCTGGCCGGGCACTTCAAGATCCGCCAGTTCTTCGCCCGCCGCATCGCCGCGTCCCTGAGCGACCGCTTCGGCGACGTCGACCTGAACCTGCGGGCGGCCTTCCTGAAGAACACGCGCTTCTTCCGTTCGATCTTCGCCAAGCAGCCGGCCGGCTGGGGCGGGCGGGCCCGCCGGGCGATCTTCGCCATCCGCGAGGCGACGGCGGTGCATGTCCAGCGCGTCAATGACCTCTACACCGACCCGGCCGGCCGCCGCGCCCGGGAAGCCGCGCCCGGCCCGGCCGCCGCGGCGGAATGACCGCGGGCCGCATAGGACCTCGGCCACCCTTTACAGCGCAACGGATGGGTCGTTAGATCTGCGCTCGCCCGCCGGACGGCGGCGCGGGACTCACCGGTGGACGACCAGTGGACTTGCGGGATTCGGCAGGCGGGGTGAGACGGGCGGCGCTGGGCGCCGTCATGGCCGGGCTGTTTCTGTGCGCGGCGCCGGCTCGGCCATCGGCGCTGGAAACGCAATCCGGCCCGGTGCCGGCGCCCTACACCGGCCTGGATCTGGTGACCGGCAATGACTACGCCCCCTACACCGGCGAGGATCTGCCGGGCGGCGGTCTGGTGACGGAGCTGGTCCGCCAGGCCTTCGCGGTCGGCGGGCGCCGCTACGATGTGCGCTTCATGCCGTGGAAGCGGGGCTATGACGGCGTGGTCCTGGGCCGTTTCCTCGCCACCTTCCCCTATGTCCGCACGCCCGAACGGGAGCGCGAGGTGCTGTTCTCCGACCCGGTGATCGAGGTGCGGCAGTTCGTCTATCTGTCGAAGCGGTCGGCGATGGAGTTCCATGACGGTGGGGCCGCCGGCAAGCCCGGCGGCGACTCCGGTGGCGTGACGGACTTCCGCGGGCGGACGGTCTGCCAGCCGGCCGGCTACGCCCTGCCGGCCGAGCTGGAAGAGCTGGTGCAATTGGGGCGGCTGACCCGGCACACGCCGTCGGACCTCGGCGCCTGCATGCGCATGGTGGCGACGGGCCGGGCCGACGCCCTGGTGATCGACGAATACAGCGCCGCCGCGGCGATCGCCCGTGCCGGTCTGGCCGAAGAAATCCGGGTATCGGAGCGGCCCTTCGCCGTGGTGACCCTGCATCTGGTGGTGGGGCGGGCCACGCCGGGGGCCGAAGCGATGGTCGCCGCCTTCAACGACGGGCTGAAGACGCTGAAACAGCAGGGGGTTTACCTTCGGCTGCTGGCCGCCCACACGGTTCAGCCTCTTCCCTGATTTCCCTCGGTTTTGCGCGGTCTTTGCGGCGACCGGGGCGATTTTCCGGTCCGATGCCGCGCTTTTCCGCGCCATAGGCCCCCGTCGCCATGGACAGGACGGTGCTTCGTGCTATAAACGCGCGGTTTCGATCATGGAAAAGGGGCGCGGGCCGTGGCCATCGACGCGTCGATTCTGGTCCTCAACGGGCCGAACCTCAACATGCTGGGCGTGCGGGAGCCGCAAATCTACGGGTCGATGACCCTGGACGACCTGGAGGCCGCCTGCCACGAGCGTGCCGATCAGCTGGGTCTGACCGTGGATTTCCGGCAGTCCAACCACGAAGGCGAACTGGTCTCGTGGATCCAGCAGGCGCGCACGGAGAATGACGGCATCGTCATCAACGCCGGCGCCTACACCCACACCTCGGTCGCGATCATGGACAGCCTGATCCTGTCGGAGCTGCCGGTGATCGAGGTCCATCTGTCGAACATCTTCAAGCGCGAGCCGGTCCGCCATCACTCCTACATCTCGCCGGTGGCGAGGGGGATGATCTGCGGGTTCGGGCCGCACGGGTATCTTCTGGCGCTGGACGCCATCGCGAACATCATCGACCGCGATTAAGGAAACGGGAACGACTGACATCATGGCGAGCTTCGACATCGACGGCGATCTGGTCCGCAAGCTGGCGGACCTCCTGCGTGAGACGGGCTTGAGCGAGATCGAGTTCGCCGAGGGCGAAAAGCGCATCCGCGTCACCCGCCCGACCGCCGCCCAGACGGTCGCCGTCCAGGCAGCCCCGGTCCTGGCGGCCGCCCCGGTCGTCGCCGCGGCGGCTCCGGCGGGCAAGCCGGTGAACCATCCGGGCGCGGTGACCTCGCCGATGGTCGGCACCGCCTATCTGGCGGCCGAGCCGGGCGGCACGCCCTTCGTCCGTCCGGGCGACGTGGTCAAGGCCGGCCAGACCATCATGATCATCGAGGCGATGAAGGTCATGAACCCGATCAAGGCCCCGCGCGGCGGCACCGTCGCCGAGGTGCTGGTGTCCGACGCCCAGCCGGTCGAGTTCGGCGAAGTTCTCCTCATCATCGAGTAAGCGGGGCATTCCCTTGGCGATGTTCGAAAAGGTCCTGATCGCGAACCGTGGTGAGATCGCTCTGCGCATCCACCGCGCCTGCCGCGAGATGGGGATCCAGACCGTGGCGGTGCATTCCACCGCCGACGCCGACGCCATGCACGTCCGCCTCGCCGACGAAAGCGTGTGCATCGGCCCGGCGTCCGCGCGCGACAGCTACCTCAACATTCCGGCCATCCTGTCGGCGGCGTCGATCACCAATGTCGACGCCATCCACCCCGGCATCGGCTTCCTGTCGGAAAACGCCCAGTTCGCGGAGATGGTGGAGGAGCACGGCTTCACCTTCATCGGCCCGACGCCGGAGCATATCCGGATCATGGGCGACAAGGTCACCGCCAAGAAGACGGTGATGGAGCAGGGGCTGCCGGTGGTGCCCGGCTCCGACGGTCCGGTGACGTCGCTGGAAGATGCGGAGAAGATCGCCCACGAGACCGGCTATCCGGTGCTGATCAAGGCGGCGGCGGGCGGCGGCGGCAAGGGCATGAAGGTCGCCCGCAACCCCGACCAGCTGAAGGAAGCCTATCAGCTGGCCCGTGGCGAGGCGCGCGCCGCCTTCGGCAACGACGAGGTCTATCTGGAGAAGTATCTCGGCCATCCGCGGCACATCGAGATCCAGCTCCTGGGCGACACCCACGGCACCTGCGTGCATTTCGGCGAGCGCGACTGCTCGGTCCAGCGCCGGCACCAGAAGGTGATCGAGGAGGCGCCGAGCCCGGCGCTGAACGCCGAACAGCGCGCCTTCATCGGTGATCTGGCGGCGAAGACGGCGGCGGCCATCGGCTATCGCGGCGTCGGCACGATGGAGTTCCTGTACGAGGACGGGCAGTTCTATTTCATCGAAATGAACACCCGCCTGCAGGTCGAACACACCATCACCGAGATGATCACCGGCATCGATCTGGTGCGCGAGCAGATCCGCGTCGCCGCCGGCGCGCCGCTGGGCTACGGCCAGTCGGACATCCGCTTCGAAGGCCACGCCATCGAATGCCGGGTGAATGCCGAGAACCCGGAGACCTTCATCCCGTCGCCGGGCAAGATCGACGGCTATCACGCGCCGGGCGGCCTGGGCGTGCGCGTCGATTCGGCTCTCTATGACGGCTACCGCGTGCCGTCGCATTACGACAGCCTGATCGCCAAGCTGGTCGTCCACGGCACCACCCGCAACGAGTGCCTGATGCGCCTGCGCCGCTCCATTGAAGAGTATGTGATCGGCGGCATCCAGACGACGCTGCCGCTGCATGACCGCATCATCGCCCAGCAGGCCTTCATCGACGGCAATTACGACATCCATTGGCTGGAACAGCTGATGGCGAAGTCCTGACGCCGCCGCGTCTATATTACATGCCCACAATGCTGCGGCGAACTGTCGCAGTGTTGAAAGCCCCTCCCTCAAGTCGAGAGAGGGGCTTTTCTTTTATGATGTTTCGCTGATACAGCCGGCTTTATTCTCCAGCCACCATCTGGTCTTTTGCAATCTGGCAATCCGGCGGCTCGCCTGCGCTTTTTCTCGCAAATTGCGACGCTGAATGCATATGACCGCCGCCGGGTGGCTGCAATCCCCAGTCCCCCCGGCGTTGCCGTCCATAGGGGTTTTCCCGGAAGTCCGCTTTTCGGTCAACCGCGCGAGCATGGCACACCTCTTGCTGACTTGATCTGCATCAGTGCGGGGCGGTGCCTACCCAGGGTAGACGAAACTCCATTCCGTTAGCTGTGCCGAACCATCGCTTTTTTCCGGCGATGGTGTGTTCCCCTGGTCCGCATCCTGGCTGCGCATCCCTTGCGCCGCCGAACCTGCCCCCTGCCCGACGAGGTTCCGTCCATGCGTCTCAATGAACCGATCACCGACCGCGAAATCGAGATGGAAGACGGCGTGCTGCTGGTGTCGCGAACCGACACGGGCGGCCGCATAACCTTCGTCAACAAGGCCTTCGTCGACATCAGCGGCTATGCCGAGGACGAGCTGATCGGGGCTCCGCACAACCTGATCCGCCATCCCCACATGCCGAAGGAGGCCTTCGCCGACCTGTGGGCGACGATCAAGGGCGGCCGGCCGTGGGAAGGGCTGGTGAAGAACCGGACCAAGACCGGCGACTTCTACTGGGTCCGCGCCAACGTCACCCCGGTGGTGGAGGACGGGACGGTGACCGGCTTCATCTCCATCCGCACCAAGCCGTCGCGCGAGCAGGTGGCGGCGACGGAACGGCTCTACGCCGACATTCGCGAAGGACGGGCGGGCCATCTGTCGGTGCGCGAGGGCCAGGCGATGGCGCGGGGCGGCGCTGCGGCGCTGCGGCGCTGGGTGGCCAGCATCACCGGGCGGCTGACCCTGATCTTCGCCTTCATGGTCCTGTCGATGCTGATTGTGGGCGGCGTCACGCTGCGCGGCATGTCCGACAGCAACGCCTCGCTGAAGACGGTGTATGAGGACCGGACGGTTCCCGCCGTGCAGATCGGCCAGATCCTGGACCATATGCGCGACAATGTGCAGACGTTGCAGCAGCTCATCATCGATACCCGCGACGGCACTGACTCCAAGGTGATCGCTGGCCGGGAGCAACGCATCTCCGGCAATGCCGCAACCATCGACCGGCTGTGGGCGGACTTTCTCACCACCCATCTGACGCCTGAGGAGAAGGAACTGGCGGAGCGTTTCGCCAGGCAGCGCGCCGCGTTCCTGAACGAAGGATTGAAGCCGGCGGTGGAGCTGGCGCGCCAGGGCGATTCGCTGCGGCTGGAGGTGATGGTCCGCGACCGCATCTATCCGCTGTTCCAGGCCGCCTTCCAGACCAACAAGGACCTGCTGCAGCTGCAGCTGACCGTTGCCCGTGGCGAATATGAGGGGGCGCTGGAGGATTTCCGCTGGCATCTGGTCTTCGCGGTGGCCGCCGGGCTGGCGGTGCTGGTGGCGGCGGTGCTCTGCGGCTTCATGCTGCTGCGCACCGTGCGGCGGCCGCTTGCCGACTTCTCGACCGATTTCGACGCCATCGCCCGCAACGACCAGACCCACATCATCGACCTGCCGACGGCGGTCGAGTTCCATCCCATCGCCGGGCAGCTGCGCGGGTTGAAGGCCCGGCTGTGCTACGCCGTGCAGGAGCGCGTCGAACGCGCCCGTCAGGCCGACGAGGAGCGGCGCCGCGCGCTGGAGTCCATGGCCTCCACCGTGGAGCGCGAAGCCGGCCGTGCGGTGGAGGAGGTGGCCCAGCGCACCGGCGCCATGGCCAACGACGCCGAAGGCATGTCCGGCTCGGCCGAGCGGGTCAGCATCAACGCCCAGACCGTGGCGTCGGCTGCGGGCCAGGCGCTGGCCAACGCCCAGACCGTCGCCGCCGCCAGCGAGCAGCTGGCCGCCTCGATCCGCGAGATTTCCTCGCAGATCGCCCATTCCAACGCGGTGACCCGCCGCGCGGTGGAAAGCGGCCACCACACCCAGGCCACCATCCGCTCCCTGTCGGAGACGGTGGCGAAGGTGGGCGAGGTGGTGAACCTGATCCAGTCCATCGCCGGCCAGACCAATCTCCTGGCGCTCAACGCCACCATCGAGGCGGCGCGGGCGGGGGAGGCCGGCAAGGGCTTCGCCGTCGTGGCGCAGGAGGTGAAGAACCTCGCCAACCAGACCGCCTCCTCGACCGAGGAGATCACGCGCCAGATCACCGCCATCCAGTCGGTGACCGATCAGGCGGTGCAGGCGGTGGAGGAGATCGGCCAGACCATCGCCGAGATCGACCACATCGCCGGTTCGATCGCCGCGGCGATGGAGGAGCAGTCGGCCGCCACCCAGGAGATCAGCCGCAACGTGGTGGAGACCTCCACTGCGGCGCAGGAGGTGTCGCACCGCATCGCCGCGGTGTCGGAGGAGGCCGACCGCACCGGCGAGCAGGCCACCCAGGTCAAGCACGGCTCCGGCGACGTCGCCCGCTCCATCGAGAGCCTGCGCATGGTGCTGGTCCGCATCGTCCGCACCTCCACCGGCGACGCCGACCGCCGGCGCAAGCCGCGCTATCAGGTGGAAGAGACGGGGACGCTGCTGATCGGCGGCGATCGACTGGCGGTGACCGTGCGCAACCTGTCCATCGGCGGCGCGATGATCGACCCGGTGACGGCGACCGACGGCGGTTCCCTGGCGGGCGCCACCGGCAAGCTGCGCTTGGACCGCTATGGCGCCGAGACGACGGTCGCGGTCAAGGCGGTGGAGCATAACCGCATCCATCTCGCCTTCGATGGCGAGACGATGTCGCGCGACTTCGTCCGGGCCGTCGAGATCGCCACGAAGGATCGTTCGCCGGTCGACGTGGCGGCCTGAACAGTTCCGGCAGTATCCAGCGCCTTACCAACAGTGGTCGACGCGGAACTTTGCGTGTATTCTCCATTCCCTAGGTTGAGGAATGCTCCCCTGTGACAATTTCGCAAGGGAGTCCTTAGGGGGTGAAGGAGTATTATTGGGCTTGTCGCCGGGATCCTGTGCTCGTTCACGCGTCCCGCCGCCTGCACGGAATCGAGGGCCGGCCCCATCCATGGTCAACACCACAGCCTTGTCCCCCCTGATGGAGTGTCCCGAGCAGGACGCTTCGCGTTCGGGACTGCTCCAGACCGTTGCCGGCCCCCCGAATGCAACGCCGTCGAACGCCGCGGCGGGGGCCGGACGGACGCCCCGCACCCGCCTGCGCTGGCGGCGCGGCCGGCAGGCGGCGGCGGTTCCGCGGCTGTATCAGGCGACCGACGCCGCCGGTGACGGGCTGTGGGATTGGGACATGGCCAGTGGCGCGGTGTGGTACAGCCCGCGATGGCAGACGATGCTGGGCTTCACGCCGGACGAGGTGCCGCCGCATGTCGAATTCTGGCGCTCCCGCGTGCATCCCGATGACCTGCCGCTGGTCGAGGCGTCCCTGGCGGCGCATCTGTCGGGCGAGCGCCCGGTCTATGAATGCGAACACCGGGTCCGCGCCAAGTCGGGGGCGTGGCTCTGGATACTCGACCGCGGCCGGGTGATGAGCTGGGATGCGGAGCGCCGTCCGTCCCGCATGATCGGCACCCATGTCGACATCACCGCCCGCAAACGCATCGAGGAGGAACTGGCCGAAAGCCGGCTGCAGCTGGACGCCATTCTCGACAACGCGCCGGTGGGCGTCCTGCTGGTCGACCGCGACCGGGTGATCCGCCGCGTCAACAAATCGGTGGCCGCCACCTTCCAGCACCGGCTGGAGGACATCGTCGGCTGCAGCGCCCGCGTCATCTACGGCGACGACGGGGTGTTCGAGGAGGTGGGCCGGCGCGCGTATCCCCGGATGGAGGCCGGCGGCCAGTTCGACGAGGAGGTGGCGATGCGCCGCGCCGACGGCGCCGGCATCCGTTGCCGTCTGATCGGCCGGTCGGTGAAGGCGGGCGATCCCGAGCGCGGCTATGTCTGGGTGGTGGAGGACGTGACCGTCCGCTGGCGCGCCGAACAGGCGCTGAACGACCGCGCCGGCTTCCAGCGCGTGCTGCTGGACACGGTGCCGGTGCCGATCTTCGTGCAGGACGTGATGGGCCATTACGTCGACGCCAACAGCGCCTTCGAACGCTGGATGGGCATCGACCGGCAGGCGCTGTTCGGCCGCACCGTCTTCGATCTCGCCCCGCCGCACATCGCCGAGGCCGACGAGGCGGTGGACAAGGCCCTGCTGGCCGACCAGAAGCCGCAGAGCTACGAGACGCAGTTGCGCTGCGCCGACGGGACGCTGCGCGACGTGCTGTTCTCCAAGGCGGTCTATTGCCGGACCGGCGGCAAGCCGGCCGGGATCGTCGGCGCGGTGATGGACATCAGCGAGCGCAAGCATGCCGAACAGGCCCTGCTGGAACGGCAGCAACTGTTCGAGCAGATTTTCGTCGCCAGCTGCGCGGTGAAGCTGCTGGTCGACCCGGCGGATGGGCGGATCGTCGACGCCAACCCGGCGGCGGCGGAGTTCTACGGCTATCCGCTCGACCGGCTGCGCAGCATGCATATCCAGGACATCAATGCCGCCCCGCGCACCGAGGTCGAGCGGGACCTGCATCACGCGGGCAGCGCCGGACAGCGGCATTTCCAGTTCCGTCACCGGCTGGCCTCCGGCGAGGTTCGCGATGTCGAGGTCTATATCAGCAACATCGTCGTGCATGGCCGCACCATGCTGATGTCGCTGATCCACGACATCACCGAACGCTGCCTGGCCGCCGACGCCCTTCGCCGCAAGACGCGCGAGCTTGAACGCTCCAACGCCGAGCTGGAGGCCTTCGCCTACGTCGCCTCGCACGACCTGCGCCAGCCCTTGCGCGTCATCACCAGCTATCTGACCCTGCTGGAGCGGGGCTTGGGCACGTCGCTGGACGAGGAGGCGCGGGAGTGCATCGACTTCGCCCGCGACGGCGCCCAGCGCATGGACCGGCTGATCGTCGACCTGCTGGAATATTCGCGGGTCGGGCGCAAGGCCAAGCCCTTCCGGCCGGTGCCGCTGGAGGAGCCGCTGCGTCTCGCGCTGCTGAACCTGGAGGTGGCGGTCCAGGACGCCGGCGCCACGGTGACTGTCGAGATGGCCGGCGTTGGTATGACCCCGACGGTGGCCGGCGACGACAACGAGCTGATGCGGCTGTTCCAGAACCTGATCGGCAACGCGGTGAAGTACCGCGAGCCCGGCCGTTCGCCCATCGTGCGCGTCGCCGTGGCGGCGGACCGGCAGGATGGCGTCGCCGTCTGGCGGATCGACATCCGCGACAACGGCATCGGCATCGCCGCCGAGGACCGCGAGCGTGTCTTCGGCATCTTCCAGCGGCTGCACCGCCGCGACGAATATGAGGGCACCGGCGTCGGACTGGCGGTCTGCAAGAAGATCGTCGAGCATCACGGCGGCCGGCTGTGGGTCGACGACCTTCCCGGCGAGGGGGCGGACGATCTGCGTGGCGAGGACGGGCGCCCTTGCGGCAGCCTGTTCCGCATGGTCCTGCCGGCCCTGGACGGGCAGGGGAAGAAGGGTGGAGAGCGGGGCGGGGAGGCCCCGAGCCCGCAATGACGATGCAGCCATCGCCCGCGCTGCGCCGGCCGCTTCCGGTGCTTCTGCGCCGGCTGCTGTCCGACGCACGGCGCATCTGGAAGCTCGCCGCCCTCCAGGCCGCGGTGACTCTGGTGCTGGTGCTGAGCTATCTCTGGATGGGCGACGTCTATGTCCGCGTCCTGGTGGCCGAATACCGCGCCAGCGCAGGGCTGACCGCCTCCTCGCTGGCCAGCACCCTGTCCAGCGCGCTGAACGAGCGTCTCGCCCTGGTCCGCGGCCTGACCGCCTTCGTCGAGGTGGCATCCGGCGCCGGCAACCTCGCCGACCAGTTCCCGCGCTATGCGGAGAGCCTGCGGCGCTCGGTGGTGGGGGTGCGCAACATTTCCGCCGCCCCGGATTTCGTCGTCCGCATCGTCTATCCGGTCGAGGGCAACGAGAAGGTCCTGGGCAACGACCTGCTGAAGGATTCCCGTCCCGGCTTCGCGGAGACGGTGCAGCGCGCCATCATCAGCCGTGACGTGACCATCCACGGCCCGGTCGACCTGCTGCAGGGCGGGCGGGGGCTGATCGCCCGCCAGATCGTCTATGGGCTGGATAAGGGAGGGCCGGTCAAGCCCTGGGGCGCGGTCGGACTGGTGTTCGATGTCGACGCCATCCTGAAGGAGGTGCGGTTCGACCGGGTGCCGCCGCATCTGACCTTCGCCCTGGTGACCGACTCCGGGCAGCGGGTGGCCGGCGACGCCCTGGTGATGAGGAACGACCCGCTGGTCGAGCGGATCAACCTGCCGGAAGGCCAGTGGGATCTGGCGCTGGCTCCGCGCAGCAGTTGGGAGGGGCTTGCCCATGCCGACCCGGCCTTCCGCGGGTTCCAGGCCGCCTTCCTGCTGCTGGCCCTGCTGACCGAGGCGATCACCTTCATGGCGGTCAGCCGCCGCTATTCGCTGGAAAGGCAGGTCGACCTGCGCACCGCCGAGCTTGGCCGCGCCAAGAACGAGCTGGAGCAATTCGCCTATGCCGCCGCCCATGACCTGCAGGAGCCGCTGCGCGCCATCGCCAGCTATGCCCAGCTTCTGGAGAAGCAGCAGAAGGGCAAGCTGGACGACGAGAGCGAGGGCTTCATCCGCGAGATCGTCGAGGGCGCCGGACGGCTGAAGATGCTGCTGCGCGACGTCCAGCTGTTCCTGGCGGAGGACCGGGTGCCGCTGGGCGGCGTCGTCGTGCCGGCGGGCGACGCGCTGAGGGCCGCGCTGAGCGCGCTGAAGCGGCGCATCGCCGAAGCGGGGGCCACCGTGACGGCGGCGGACCTGCCGGAGGTGCAGGGCGACGAGCGGCGCCTGCGCGAGATCTTCATCGTGCTGATCGGCAACGCCATCGAATACCGCCATCCCGACCGCCCGGCGGAGGTTCACGTCTCCCACCGGCGGGTCAATGGCCATGACGTGATCGACGTGCGCGACAACGGCATCGGCATCGACCCGCGCTACCGCGACCAGATCTTCGAGGTGTTCCGGCGCCTGCATTCGCGGGACGAGCATCCCGGCACCGGCATGGGGCTGGCCATCGCCCGCAAGATGGTGGAGCGGCTGGGCGGCCGCATCACCGTCGTTTCCAGCCCCGGCATCGGCAGCGTCTTTTCCATCCATCTGCCCACCCCCGCCTTCCGAGGATTCCCGTGATGCAGGACCTGACCACCCCCTTCGAGATCCTGCTGGTCGAGGACGATCCGGCCGACGCCGGCCTCGCCAAGCGCGCTTTGCGCGACGGGCGCATCCTGTGCAACGTCGGCCATGTCCGCGACGGGGTGGAGGCGATGGAGTATCTGCGCCGCCAGGGCTCCTTCGCCGGCGCCGCCCGCCCGGACCTGATCCTGCTCGACCTCAACATGCCGCGGATGGACGGCCGCGAGGTGCTGCAGGAATTGAAGGCGGACGACGAACTGAAGACCATTCCGGTGGTGATCCTCACCACATCCGACGTCGACCGCGACGTGAACGCCAGCTATCTGCTGGGCGCCAACAGCTTCATCACCAAGCCGATGGACATGGACGCCTTCTTCGATGCGGTGAAGAGCATCGAGGAATACTGGTTCCGTGTCGTCCGGCTGCCACGGTGAGGGAGGTCCGCCATGTCCATCGCCTTATCCGGCAAGCCGCTCTTATCCGACACTGCCGACCAGGAGCAGGGCCGCACCGCCATTCTGCTGGTCGAGGATGACGATGCCGACGCGCGTCTGGTCACCCGGTCGCTGACGCCCTATGCCCGCCGCGCCAGCGTTGCGCGCGCCACCTCGCTGAAGGAGGCGCGGGCCTGGCTGCACCGCAATGCCTGCGACGTGGTGCTTCTCGACCTGTCGCTGCCCGACAGTTTCGGGCTGGAGACGGTAACCCGCCTGCATGCCGACGCGCCGTCGCTGCCGCTGGTGGTGCTGACCGGCTATGACGACGAGGATTTCGCGCTGGATATCCTGGCCCACGGCGCGCAGGACTATCTGGTCAAGGGGCAGACCGACGGGCCGCTGATGTGGCGCGCCGTCCAGCACGCCATGGCCCGGAAAAGGCTGGAGGAGGAACTGCGCCTGTCGGAGGAGCGGCTGCAGGGCATCATCGGGCTGGCGCAGGACGCCATCCTGACCACCGACGCCAACCTGAACATCACCCTGTTCAACCGGGCGGCGGAAAGCTTGTTCGGCTATGACGCCGACGACATCCTCGGCCGTCCGCTGTCGCTGCTGATCCCCGAACGCTTCCGGCCGGACCATGACGCGCACATCGCCGACTTCAGCGTGTCGGAGACCCAGGCCCAGGTGATGACCAACCGCCGCGAGGTCCTGGGCCTGACCGCCGATGGCCAGGAATTTCCGGCGGAGGTGTCGATCGCCAAGCTGCACCACGCCCATGGCCTGCTGTTCACCGCCGTGATCCGCGACGTGTCGGAACGCAAGCGGGTGGAGAGCGAACTGCGCCGCATGGCGACCACCGATCCGCTGACCGGGCTGAACAACCGCCGCCGCTTCCTGGAGCTGGCCGAGGTCGAGATGGCGCGGCTGCGCCGCTATGGCCGGCCGGTGTCGGTGCTGATGCTGGACATCGACCGGTTCAAGGCGATCAACGACACCCACGGCCATGCGGTGGGCGACCATGCCCTGGTCAGGCTGGCGGAGGTCTGCCGCGACGAGCTGCGCGACACCGACCATATCGGCCGGCTGGGCGGCGAGGAGTTCGCCATCATCCTGCCGGAAACCCCGCTGGCTTCGGCAACCGAGGTGGCCGAACGGCTGCGTCAGCGTCTGGCGCTGGCCGAGGTGCCGATCGTCCCCGGCGACCATAGGCATGGATGCCTGCGCATGACCGTCAGCATCGGCGTCGCCATGTGCGGCGACGAGGAGTCCAGCATCGAACGCGCGCTGGGCCGCGCCGACCGGGCGCTCTACGAGGCGAAGGCGGCGGGCCGCAACCGCATCGTCGTCAGCGACGGCTATCCGGGCCCGGCCTTCGCCGCCGCGTCCGGCCCCATGTCCATCGCGAGCTGACGGCATCGTCGAGGAAAAATGACCGAAGGAACCTTGACCCAGCGGACCACTGAAATGGCGGCTGCAACGGCGAAGACCCCGGAGCCGGTTCTTCTGGTGTCCTCGCAGGCGGCGCTTGCCCGGCGCTACGCTCCGGTCTTCGGAGCGCCGGCGCGGGTGGAGACCGTGGCCGCGGCGCTGGACCGCCTGCGCGGCGGCGGTGCGGCGTCGGGCGAGACGGTGGTATTGCTGGATGCCCCCACCGTGGCGGCGGTCGAGGCGCTGGCCCGGCTGGACCCGGCACCGGCGGTGGTGGTGCTGCTGCCGGACGCTCTGGGTGGGGGCCAGGGTGATGCGCGGGATGAGGTCGCGGGCTTCATCGCGGCCGGGGCGCAGGACGCCTTGCCGGCCGGCGACCTCACTGCCGAGTGCCTGAGGGCCGCGGTGTCGGCCGCCCGCCGGCGGCAGATGCGGGAGAACCGGCTGCGCGTGGCGCTGGCCGAGGCGGAGCGGGCACGGGGAGAGGCGCAATCGCTGCTCGACGCCGCGGGGGACGCGGTGGCGGCGGCGCTCGACCCGATGATGGCGCTGACCTCCGCCGCGCTGGAATCGCCGCTGTTGCCGCGCCAGCAGGAGCGCCTGATCGCGGTCCAATTGGCGGGGGCCGCCCTGCGCGCCACCCTGTCGGCCCTGCGCCCGGTCGGGCGGGAGGCCGCCGTGGAGGAAAGCCTGACGCTCGCCGCACTGGCGGACGGCGTCGGGGCGGTGACGGTGGAAGGCGGGGCGGAGGAGTGCTTCACCGGCGATGCCGCCGCATTGCGGGCGCTGCTGTCGCTGCTGACGGCGGAGGCGGGGGCTTCGGTGTCGCTGGGGGTGCGCCCGGTCGACGACGGGGCGGAGCTGTCGGTGCGTCGACGGGGCGGAGCTGTCGGTGCGTCGACGGGGCGATCCGCGGCTGCGCCCGCTGCTGCTGGCGGCGATCCAGCCGGCGCTGCGGCGGCTGCGGGGGCGCCTGCTGCCCGATAGTCCGGAGAGCGGGGCGGGGGAGGGGATGGTCATCCGCATCCCCGTCCGCCGGATGGAGCGGCCGGCCGCCCTGTCGGTGCTGCTGGTGGAGGACAATCCGATCGGTCGTCTGGTCGCCGCCGGCTTCTTCAAGGCGCTGGGCCATGGCGTGACGACGGCGGAGGATGGGGCGCAGGGGCTGGCCGCCGCGACGGACAAGCGCTTCGACCTGATCGTGATGGACGTTCAGATGCCGGTGATGGACGGCCTTGAGGCCTCCCGCGCCATCCGCGCCCTGCCGGGGGAGGCCGGCCGCGTGCCGATCGTCGCGCTGACCGCCGGCACCGATGCCGAGGACGACGCGCAGTGCCGCGACGCCGGCATGGACGACTGCCTGCACAAGCCGCTGACCATGGATCGTCTGCGCGCGGTGCTGGAGCGCCTGTTCCCCGGCCGGGTGCAGGTCGGCGGATAGCCGCGGGCGGTGCAAATTGTCGAAAATTTTACAGAAGCAAAACCATATTCCACTCCATGGTAACCGAGCATCGGTTGCCGGCCGCCGGTTCGGACGGTATCAGTGGAAAGCGGTGATCTGGCCGGAGGATTGCGGATGGACATGCAGGTGATCGACTATTCCCGGCATCGTATCCTGGTCGTGGAGGACCAGCCCTTCGTCCGTCGCACCATCGTCCAGATCCTGGCCCAGATCGGTTTCCGCGACGTGGCGGAGGCCGAGGACGGTGAGACGGCGATGCGGGAATCGATCCGCGTCAACCCCGACCTGATCGTCTGCGACATCGACATGAAGCCGGTTTCCGGCCTGCAGTTCCTGGCCCGCCTGCGCGCCAGCACGGAGGCCGCCAACCCGCGCGCCCCTGTGGTGTTCCTGACCAACCACACCGAATCGGAGATCGTGAAGCAGGCGATGGCGCTGGGCGTCAACGGCTTCGTGGTCAAGCCGCCCTCCTTCTCCGCGCTGAAGGAGCGGGTGGACAGGCTGCTGGGGGGACGGTGAGACACGCCATCCTGCTCGCCACGCTGCTGCTCGCCGCCTGCTCCGGCGAGCCGTCGGAGGGCGACATGCGCAAGCTGGTGGAGGCGCACACCCGCCGCACGCTGGAGCGGCAGGGCAATGCCGGCTTCCGCGCCTTCGAGGACTTCCGCAAGCAGGGCTGCGTCGACGCGAAGCTGAAGGGCGGGCAGGACAATGGCGGCCAATATGACTGCTATTACGCCGCCACCTTCGTGCCGCAGCCGGGCCAGCCGCCGCTGACCGTCAACGGCAAGGGTCGCTTCCGCCGCACCGACAAGGGCCTGACCTTCGAGGATCTGGGCGCGCAGCCGCGCTGACTCCCATTACCCCCCACGTGCGAGGCGGGAGAGGGTGGACAGCGGATCGCCGGCCTCCTCGCCGAAGCAGACCTCCACGTCGTCGCACACCTCGCAGTTGGGGGACTTGCACAGCATCAGCCCCTCGCGCTCGCATAGCTGGCGATAGAAGAACTTCTTCCATTTCATGTCGCCGGCATTCATCGCCACCAGCGCCGGGAAATGCCGCTGGAACAGGAGGTTGAGTTCGCCGCGGTCGTGGAAGCCCATATCCTGCCAAAGATGGTTCGGCTCCAGCGACCGGCGGGCCAGGATGGCGGCGAGCCAGCGCTCCTCGTCCGCCCCCCGCGCGCCATGCTCGGCCAGGAAGGCGCGCAGGTCGGCCTCCTCGATGGCGTCCTCGCCGGCTTCGTCCCCGTCGGACAGGGCGGCGACCGTATCGGCAAGTTGCGGGGCGTGACGCGCCGCAAGCTCCGCCAGTTCCGCCTTGGTCAGCGCCAGCGCCTGGGTCATCGTCCGCACCGGATCGGCGGCGGCCAGCGCCAGGATCCGGCCGAAGATCATGCGGTCGGCGGCAACCTCGTCAGCAGCGGGAGTTTGGGCAGCGGTTTGGGCAAGGGCTTGGGCAGTGGGCTGGGACAGGACCACTCGGCATCTCCACCGGCAAAGAGCACCCGCGACGCCTGTTATCCTGACCCATCATGCTGCACCTGCGAAAGGCACTGCTCGCCTGCCGGCACTGCGGCATTGCGCCGCATCAGCCGGCTGGCCCGTCGATCTCCGCCGTGATCTCCGCTGCGAAACGTTCGAAGAAGCCGGCGAGCACACGGTCGGTTTTGGCCTGCACCAGCTTCACCGCCAGCCGGCCGACCGCGCCGCCCAGCGCCACCGACAGGCTGTAGGTCAGCAGGGTGCGCCCGTCCGCCTCTTCCAGCACCACCAGCGCCTCGCCCTTCACCGCTCCGGCCAGCCCGCCGTTGCCCTGGGCGACCAGCCGGTAGCGGTGGGCGCCGTCCTCCGGCTCCAGCCGCAGCCGGCCCGAGAAGCGCGCCTTCATCGGCCCAAGGGTGGTGCGCACCCGCGCGGCATAGTCGGTGGCGGACAGCCGCTCCATCTCTTCCAGAACCGGGATGCAGCGCATCAGCACCCCCGGGTCGCAAAGCGCCGCGAACACGCGGTCGCGCGGTCCGGGGACGCTGTGGGTGCCGGTGATGTCCATGCGCGCTCTTCCTTCCTTGCCGTCCCGGTACAACAGTTTTGCCGGGCCGAATCATCCCGGCCAATCCGTTCGGGCCATGACATCTGGTATTGCTTGGCCCTTGAGCCAAGCCAGTGAAAAAGACGGAGATCGAAAGCCATGCGACAAGCCGCCACGACGCTGACCGTCCCCACCCGCGGCGCCGGGCTGGTCGAGGTGACCGCCCAGGTGCGGCATTGGGTGGCGGAGCAGGGCATGGACACCGGGCTGCTGACGGTGTTCTGCCGCCACACCTCGGCATCCCTGACCGTCCAGGAGAATGCCGATCCCGACGTGCAGGCCGACCTGCTGCGCTTCTTCCGCCGTCTGGTGGCGGAGGACCCGTCGCTCTACGCCCACACCACCGAGGGGCCGGACGACATGCCCGCCCACATCCGCTCGGCCCTGACCGGCGTCAGCCTGTCGATCCCGGTGATGGAAGGGGAGCCGGCGCTGGGCACCTGGCAGGGCATCTACCTGTTCGAACATCGCGCCCGGCCGCACCGGCGCGAGATCGCGCTGCACCTGATCGGCGACTGAATCGCATCCTTGCCTGAAATATCTTTCATCCGGTCGCAAGGCGCCGGTGAAGGGCGGTTCCCTATGTTCAGGACAACAGCGGTGAGGCGGTGCGGCGGTCTGAAGGCCGGCCATCGCCTCCCGGAAGTCGGAATCGCCTGATTGGAGTGTCGCCGTCATGACCACCCTTCCTCCCACCCAGAGCCAGACCCCGAACCAGACCCAGCGTCCGGGCCGTTTTCGCCGGACCGTCGCCGCCCTGCTGCTGGGTTCGACCGTGCTGACGGCTCCGGCGCTGGCCGGCTGGGCGGTGTCGCAGGCCCAGCAGAACGGCGCCACGCCCCCCGCCGTCACGATGACGCAGGACACGCCTTCCACCTTCGCCGACCTCGCGGCGAAGGTCAGCCCCGCCGTCGTCAACATCTCCGCCACCCAGGAGGCCAAGGCCGACCCGCGGGCTCAGCGCGGCCCGCAGATCCCCGGCTTCCCGCCCGGTTCGCCGTTCGAAGAGTTCTTCCGCCAGTTCCAGGACCAGATGGGCCCGAATGGCGGCCCCGGCGGCGGCCAGGATGACCAGGAACAGGCGCCGCGCGGCAAGATGGGTGCGCTCGGCTCCGGCTTCATCATCGACCCGGCCGGCTATGTCGTGACCAACAACCACGTCATCGACGGCGCCAGCGAGATCACCGTCACCCTGCAGGACGGCACCGCCATGCCGGCCAAGCTGATCGGCCGCGACGCCAAGACCGACCTCGCCCTCTTGAAGGTGAAGTCGGACAAGCCGCTGCCCTCGGTCGAATGGGCGGACAGCGACAAGACCCGCGTCGGCGACTGGGTGATGGCGGTCGGCAACCCGTTCGGGCTGGGCGGCACCGTCACCAAGGGCATCGTGTCGGCCCGCGGCCGCGACATCCACAGCGGTCCGTACGACGATTACTTCCAGCTCGACGCCGCCATCAACCGCGGCAATTCGGGCGGCCCGACCTTCGACCTCAGCGGCCATGTGATCGGCATCAACACCGCCATCTATTCGCCCAATGGCGGCTCGGTCGGCATCGGCTTCGCCATTCCCGCCAACCTCGCCAAGGAGGTGGTGGCCCAGCTGAAGGACAGCGGCAAGGTCGAGCGCGGCTGGCTCGGCGTGAAGATCCAGGAGGTGACGCCGGATATTGCTGATAGTGTGGGGTTGCCCAGCGCCAAGGGCGCCCTGGTGGCCGACGTCACCGCCGACAGCCCGGCCCAGCGCGCCGGCCTGCGCCAGGGCGATGTCGTGCTGTCCTATGCCGGCAAGCCGGTCAACACCCTGCGCGACCTGACCCGCAACGTGGCGGAGACCAAGGCCGGCGATACGGTCGAGATGAAGATCCTGCGCGACGGCCGCGAAAAGACGGTTCCGGTGCGCATCGACCGCCTGTCCGACCAGCCGCAGGTCGCCTCGGCCGACACCGGCAACAGCCCTGCCGGGCAGGAGGAGGTCGCGCCGGTGAAGGGGCTGAAGCTCGCCCCGCTGGACCGGGCCGCGCGCAAGCGGCTGGGCATCGACGATGCTGTCCAGGGTGTGGTGGTCACCGGCCTGTCCTCCAGCGTCGATGTGCCGATCCGCCCCGGCGACGTGATCGAACGGGTCGGTGACGCCGAGGTGAAGAGCCCGGCCGACGTCCGCCACCGGGTGGCGGAGGCCGAGAAGGCGGGGCAGAAGGCGCTGCTGATGCTGATCAACCGCCAGGGCAACGAGTCCTTCGTCGCGCTGAAGCTGAAGGCGTGAGGCAAAGTCCGGTCTGTTCTTAACGCCGTAAGAGTCCCCTCTCCCCCCTGGGGAGAGGGGGCATCTTGTCGTGCTTGGCCGGGCTGTTTTGGGAGGCTACACTCGTGCTCATGAAGATTCTCGTCATCGAAGATGATCGCCAGGCCGCCAGCTACCTTGCGAAGGGGCTGAAGGAGGCTGGCCATGTGGTGGACGTCGCCAACGACGGGAAGGAAGGCCTGTTCCTGGCCGGGGCCGAGCATTACGACGTGATGGTCGTCGACCGCATGCTGCCCGGCCGCGACGGGCTGTCACTGGTCCAGGTGCTGCGGGCGGCCGGCAACGACACGCCGGTGCTGTTCCTGTCGGCGCTGGGCAGCGTCGACGACCGGGTGAAGGGGCTGAAGGCCGGCGGCGACGATTACCTGACCAAGCCCTTCGCCTTTTCCGAACTGCTGGCCCGGATCGAGGTGCTGGTGCGCCGGCGCGGCGCCGGCCAGCCGCAGACCCGCCTCAGCGTCGGCGACCTGGAACTCGACCTGCTGTCGCGCAGCGTCAAGCGGGCCGGCAAGGCGATCGACCTGCTGCCGCGTGAATTCTCGCTGCTGGAATATCTGATGCGCAACGCCGGCAGCGTGGTGACCCGCACCATGATGCTGGAGAATGTGTGGGACTATCACTTCGATCCGCAGACCAACGTGATCGACGTGCACATCGCCCGTCTGCGCCAGAAGATCGACAAGGACTTTCCCACCCCCCTGATCCACACCGTGCGCGGCGCCGGCTACAGCCTGCGCGCGGCGGAGGCCTAAAAGACTTTATGGAGTTTGGCTTTTGACGGCGGCGATTCCCCTCTCCCCCCCGGGGAGAGGGCAGGGTGAGGGGGAACCGCCTGCCGGACGCTCCTCGCAATGCATCCCCCTCACCCAACCCTCTCCCCGCTATCGGCGGACCGATGGTCCGCCTGTCGCGTCAGCGCAAACGAAGTTTGCGCGTGAGCGGGGGGGAGAGGGCCTCTTCTCGGAGGGGGAAAACCCTTGTTGAGGGGAGAGACGCATTCCGCCGGCCTGCACGGCTTCGTCGCCGCGGGCTTTCGGCTGGTGCGGGCCACGGCGTTCCGGCTGGCGCTGCTCTATCTGGCGATGTTCGTCCTGTCGGTCGGGCTGATCCTCGGCGTCGTCTATCGCACCACGGCGGGCTTCCTCGAACAGGAGATCGGCGAGACCATCGCGCTGGAGGTCGCCGGCCTGCAGGACCATTACCGCAATTACGGACTGTCCGGGCTCATCGACGTGGTGCGGACGCGCAGCGCGGTCGCCAACAACAACTCCATCTATCTGCTGACGACGCCGGCCGGGACGATCCTGGCCGGCAACCTGTCGGGCTGGCCGGCGGCGGTGCCCAACGCCACCGGCTGGACCCACTTCAAGGTCGCCGACTATGGCGGGGTCACCGACCGCCCGTCGACGGCGCAGGCGGTGACCTTCACGCTGCCGGGGCAGTTCCGCCTGCTGGTCGGCCGCGACATGAGCGAGATCGACCAGCTGCGCACCCGCATGTTCCGCTCGCTGGGCTGGATCCTGGGGTCCACCGCCCTGCTCGGGCTGGGGGGCGGGCTGCTGATGAGCCGCGGCGCCATGCGGCGGATCGAAGCGATCAACCGCACCACCCGCCAGATCATGAGCGGCGACCTGAGCGACCGCGTTCCCCGCTTCGGCGGCGGCGACGAGATGGACCGGCTGGCCGGCAACCTCAACGCCATGCTGGACCGCATCGAACGGCTGATGACCGGCATGCGGCAGGTGACCGACAGCGTCGCCCACGACCTGCGCACGCCGCTGACCCGCCTGCGCTCCCGCATCGAGCTGGCGCTTCTGCACGAGACGGAGGACCCGGAGGTCTACCGCAGCGTCCTGCAGGATACCATCGTCGAGGCCGACCGGCTGCTCGCCACCTTCACCGCCCTGCTGTCGATCGCCGAGGCGGAATCGGGCGCCAAGCGTCAGGACTTCGTTCCGGTCGATCTGGCCGAGGTGGTCGAACTGGCCGCCGACCTCTACGAACCGGTGGCGGATGAGCGCGGGCAGCGCCTGTCGGTGGCCATCCGCGGCAAGCCGACCGTCCGCGGCAACGGCCAGCTTCTGGCGCAGGCGGTGTCGAACCTGCTGGACAACGCCATCAAATACACGCCGGAGGGCGGCGTCATCACGCTGGTGCTCGACGGGTCGGCCCCCGGCCGCGCCGCCAGCATCGAGGTCGCCGACAGCGGCCCCGGCATCCCGGCGGAGATGCGCGACAAGGTCCTGCAGCGCTTCGTGCGGCTGGACACCGCCCGCGCTTCGCCCGGCAACGGGCTGGGGCTCAGTCTGGTGGACGCGGTGGCGACGCTGCACGGCGCCCGGCTGGAGTTGAGCGACAACGAGCCGGGGCTGAAGGTCACCCTGGTCTTCCCGCCGGAAGCCCGGCGGTAAGGGCGGAACGTTCGGCTCCCCGGATGGCGGCCAAAAAAAAGCCCGCCGGGGGGCGGGCTCTTCAAGTGACATCAGCGAGAATGACTCCTTGGCGTCACATTTGATATGGGGCGGCGCCCGGCTGCTTCCATACCCATTTTCGGACTATCGCCGACGACCTAGCCTGTTGACTTTCCGCAACGTCGACGGTCTTTGCGCGTTCTCCCCGAAGGCCGTCCGTCAGGGCGGCGCCAAGTGCGGGAGTTTCGAAAGATGGCGATACCCAGCAGGCCCACCGCTCACCATGTCGCCAA
Source organism: Azospirillum sp. TSH20 (assembly GCF_003115935.1). Classification (NCBI taxonomy): domain Bacteria; kingdom Pseudomonadati; phylum Pseudomonadota; class Alphaproteobacteria; order Rhodospirillales; family Azospirillaceae; genus Azospirillum; species Azospirillum sp. TSH20. Next base: position 80,045 of record NZ_LGQU01000032.1, on the reverse strand, counting down.
GCCGGGCGGCGGGGCGACGCAGGACGAGCCGCCGGCGCGTGCCGGGCGCGGGGAACTGGCCGTCTTCACCTGGAAGGTGCTGATCGTCGCCGGGGTGGCGGCGCTGGGAATCTTCCTGTGGAAGGTGTCGGGCACGCTCCTGCTGATCTTCACCGGCGTTCTGTTCGCCATCCTGCTGCAGCGGCTGACCGGCTATGTGCGGCGGTGGACCGGGTTGGCCCACGGCTGGGCGCTGGCCATCGTGCTTCTGGTGCTGGTGGTTCTGGTCGGCGGCGGCGCCTGGCTGATGGGCACTTCGATGGCGGCGCAGTTCGACCAGTTGCGCGATCAGGTGGTCAAAGCCAGCGGACTGCTGCCGGACAGCTGGCGCGAGCGCATCGTGGAGCAGGGCAAGGAGTGGCCCTGGATGAACCAGCTCGGCAGCTTCGCCTCCACCCTCGTCTATATCGTCGGCGATGCGGTGGTGGTGATGTTCGCGGCGCTCTATCTGGCGGCATCGCCCGGCGTCTACCAGCGCGGCGTCGTCCTGCTGGTGCCGCCGCGCGGCCAGGAACGGGCCTGCGAGGTGATGGACGTGGTCGGCGACAGCCTGTGGAAATGGCTGATCGGACAGCTGGTGGCGATGGCCGCGGTCGGCACCCTGACGGTCGTCGGGTTGCTGCTGCTGGGGATTCCGTCGGCGCCGGCCCTGGGGCTGGTGGCGGCGCTGCTGGAGTTCATTCCGCTGATTGGCCCCTTCCTGGCGGCGGCGCCGGCGCTGATGATCGCCTTCGCCCAGTCGCCGCAGGACGCGCTGTGGGTCGCCGGGCTCTATCTGGTCATCCAGCAGGTCGAGGGGAACCTCGTCACCCCGCTGCTGCAGAAGCGGGTGGTCGATCTGCCGCCGGTGGTCACCATCGGCGCCATCGCCGCCGGCGGCGTGCTGTTCGGCATCCTTGGCATGTTCCTGGCGACGCCGATGGCGGTGGTCGCGCTGGTGATGGTCAACATGCTCTATATCGAGGACAAGCTGGGGCAGCCCCGGCACTTCCCCAGCGACAAATCGCAGGGGGACAAATCATAGGTCCACCGGTCCCGACCGGTCAGCCTTCCGCCGCCGGGGCGGCTTTGGAACGGCGCGGATCGGCGGACCGCAGCGGCAGCTCCTTCAGGAACAGCGTCATGGCGAAGGAGACGACCGCCAGCGCCGCGGCCAGCAGGAACAGGGTGGCGAAGCCATGCTCCAGCGTCGCCACAACCCCGCTGCGGGCGGCCGGGGGCAGGGTGGCCAGGGCGGCGGCGCCATGGTCCAGAACCGAGCGGCCGGACAGGCCGGCGCCTTCCAGCCGGTCGGACACCACGGCGTTGAAGACGGCGCCGAACACCGCGACGCCGACCGACCCGCCGAGCGAGCGGAAGAAGCCGACCGACGCGGTGGCGGCGCCGAGGTCGCGCTGCTCCACCGCATTCTGAACGGCCACCGTCATCACCGGCATCACCAGCCCCAGCCCCATGCCCAGCGGCACCAGGATCAGCGTCGACCACAGCCCGTCCGCCGCCAGCTCCGGCAGGGTGCCGAGCAGCGCGTACATCGCGCCCGACAGAGCCAGCCCGGCCAGCGGGAAGACCTTGTAGCGGCCGGTCTTCGCGATCAGCCGTCCGCCGCCGACCGACCCGAAGGTCATGCCGAGCACCAGCGGCAGAAGCAGCAGCCCCGACACGGTGGCGCTGGTCCCCTGCACCAGCTGGAGGTGCAGCGGCAGATAGACGATGCCGGCGAACAGCACCATCGCCGACACGGCGACCACCGGCGTCGCCACCGCCACCACCGGACGGCGGAACAGGTGCAGCGGCAGGATCGGCTCCTCGATCCGCCGCTCGTGCCACAGGAAGACCACCAGCATGACGAGGCCGGCCGCCAGCAGGCCGAGCGCCGCCGGGCTGCCCCAGCCCATGGCTTCGCCGCGGGTGGCGACGATCAGCAGGCTGGTCACCGCACCGGTCAGCAGCGCCGCCCCGGCCAGATCGATGCGCGGCTTCGCCCGGCCGGCGGGCAGTCGCGACAGGGTGCTGCGCGTCATGGCGAACGCCGCGACGCCCAGCGGCAGGTTGATGAGGAAGATCCAGTGCCAGCCGATGGTCTCGGTGAAGATGCCGCCCAGCAGCGGCCCGGCGACGCTGGCCAGCGCGAAGACGCCGCCGATCATGCCCTGGTAGCGTCCGCGTTCGCGCGGGGCGACCACGTCGCCGATGATGGTGAAGGCCAGCGACATCAGCCCGCCGCCGCCCAGACCCTGCAGGCCGCGGAACAGGATCAGCTGGGTCATGCTCTGCGCCATCGCGCACAGCAGCGAACCGGCCAGGAACAGCATGATCGCCGTCTGCAGCACCCGCTTGCGGCCATAGAGGTCCGACAGCTTGCCGTAGATCGGCGTCGTGGTGGTCGAGGTCAGCAGATAGGCGGTGACCACCCAGGGCAGCATTTCCAGCCCGCCGAACTGGCTGGCCATCGTCGGCAGCGCGGTGGCGACGATGGTCTGGTCCATCGCCGCCATCAGCATCGCCAGCGCCACCCCGCTGAACACCCGCAGGATTTCCTGGTGGGTGAAGACGGGATGGTCGGCGGCGGCTTGCGACGGGCTGGCGGCGGTCTCTGTCATGATCGGTCGTCTCGGACGTTGAGGTCTTTGAGCGGAAATATCCCCCTCTCCTTCCGGGGAGAGGGGATTTTCTGACTGCTTGGACTCACCGCTCCAGCGTCATCGCCGGCATGCGGGCCTGCACGCCGTCGGCCTGGGTGGCGGTCAGCAGGGGGCGCAGATGGGCCAGCAGCGGGCGCAGTTCCGCCGCCGCGGCCAGCGCGCCGACAAGCTCGCCCTTGCCGGACACCAGATCCAGAAGCTGGTCGGTCATGGATTTCGGCGGCGGGTAGGGGGCCAGCGTCACCGAAGCGTCGGGCGACAGGCCGGCGGCGGTGCGGGCCAGGGTCAGCGCCTGCTCCTGCCCGCCGAGATCGTCGACGAGCCCGAGTTCGCGCGCCTGGGCTCCCGTCCAGACACGGCCCTTGGCGACGCCGCGCGCCTGTTCGGGCGTCATGTGCCGGGCCTCGGCCACCCGCTGCAGGAAGTTGGCGTAGGTGTCGTCGATGATGGCGTTCAGCCGTTCGGTTTCGCTGTCGTCGAAGGGACGCAGCGGCGACCACATGCCGGCATTGCGTCCACCCTGCACCCGGTCCCACTGGATGCCCAGCTTGTCGGACAGGCCGCCGATGGCGAATTTGCCGGCGACGACGCCGATCGACCCGGTGATGGTGGCGGGGGAGGCGACGATGCGGTCGGCGGCGAGCGCGATCCAGTAGCCGCCCGACGCGGCGGTGTCGCCCATGCTGGCGACCACCGGCTTGCCGCTCTGCCGCGCCCGGACCAGCGCCCGGCGGATCGCCTCGGACGCCGAGACGGCGCCGCCGCCGCTGTCGATGCGGAACAGGATGGCGCGCACGTCGGGATCGTCGGCCGCCTCCTCGATGGCGTCGACGATGGTCTCCGACCCGGCGGAGGTGCCGCCCAGTGCCGGCTTGCCGCTCTCGCCGCCGGTGATGGTGCCGACGGCGTGGATCAGGGCGATGGTCGGCCCCTTGCCGTTCGGGCTGCCGGCGACCGACAGGTAATCGGCCGGCTCCATCGCCTCCGCCCCGGCGCCGGCCCGCTTCAGTGCCTCGTCGCGCGCCTCGTCGGCATAGCCGAGCCGGTCGACGAACTTCTGGTCGAGAGCCTCCTTGCTCAGCAGCGGCGCCTTGTCGATGGCGGCCCTGACCATTGCGGGGGCGAGGCGCCGGCTCTTGGCGATGCCGTCGACCAGCTGGTTGCCGAGATCGGTGACCAGCGCCTCCATCATCTCGCGGTTGGCCGGGGTCATGCCGGACTTGGTGAAGGTCTCGGCGAAGCTCTTGTATTGCTCGCGCTGGGCGAAGTCCGGCTGCACGCCCAGCTGGTCGAGGGCGCCGCGCGCGAAGGGCAGCTCCGCCGACAGCCCGGTGATGCCGAGCGTGCCCATCGGCTGCAGCCAGACCTCGTCGAAGGCGCTGGCCAGCAGGTAGGAGCGGTTGCCCGCTCCGGCCCCGCCATATTCCTCGGCGAAGGCGACGGCGAAACGGCCCGACGCCCGGAACCGCTCGATGGCGGTCCGCAGCTCCTGAGTCTGGGCGAAGCCGATGCTGTCGTCGCCGAAGCGGGCCAGCACGCCCTTCACACGCGGGTCGCGCCGGCCGCCGTCCAGCGCGTCCAGCACCTCGCGCAGTGTGGTGTGGTGTTCGAACAGGCTGCCGATCTTGCCGCTGTCGCTCTCCGCCAGCGGCTTGGTCAGGTCGAGGTCCAGCACCACCGCATCGGGCAGGGTGGGTTCATGACGCACCACCAGCACCGCCACCGTCACCGCGCCGGCCACCAGAAGCAGGCCGATGAGCGCGAACAGACGGACGAAGAAACGGACGATCGCCATGATTCCTACCCTGTGTGACCTCGACGAAGGCGATAAGCGGCCTTAACGATCCTGGCTGTGGTACTCGCGGTTCGGGATCATGTCCACCGCGGTCGCCAGACGGTTGGACATGTTGTAGAAGGCGGCCGTGTCGGCAATGTCGAAGATGTCCTCCGCGCTGAATCCGACGGCGCGCAGCGCCTCGCGGTCCGCCTCGCCCACCGACATCGGGTTCTCGGTCAGCTTCCAGGCGAAATCGAGCATGGCGCGCTGGCGCGGTTCCAGCGGGGCGACGCGGTAGTTGGCGACCAGCATCTCGCCCAGTTCCGGATCGCCGGACAGCTTGCGCACCGCCTGCCCATGGGCGACGAGGCAATAATAGCAATGGTTGGCCGAGGAGACGACGACGGCGATCATCTCGCGCTCCAGCTTGCTGAGACCGCTCTCGCCCAGCATCAGTTCGTTGTAGAGCATGGCGAAGTTGCGCAGCTTCTTCGGCCGCAGGCTGTAGGCCTGGAGCACGTTGGGCACGAAACCCAGCTTCTCATTGCACTTGTCGAACAGGACCTGCATGTCGGGGTCGAGGTCCGGCTTCTCCGGCAGGGGCAGGGCCATGACGTGATCGGGTTGCGGCATCGGGCGGTTCCTCTCCTGATTGATTGTTGGGCCTTCCGGCGGGGGGAGGGTAACCGCGGCCGGCCGGTTTGTCTCCCGTTCCGCTTGCCGCTCGCCAATCGGGCGCGGTTGTGCCAGAAGTGGAATTTGAATGCGGCAAAATGGCCCGGTTGGCGAAGCAGAGGGCGATGACCCAGCCGAAGCTCGATCTTCTCTCGGTCCTGGTGGTGGAGGACAGCGGCTTCATCCGCTCGGTCCTGACCGCCACCCTGCGCGCCATCGGCATCGGCCGGGTGGAGGGGGTGGCGAGCGGCGCCGACGCCATCCGCTGGCTGGAGGAGCGCCGCGCGGCGCTGCCGCCGGGGACCGCCCCGGTCGACCTGATCCTGTCCGATCTGGTGATGCCCGAGGTGAACGGGCTGATGCTGCTGCGCTGGATCCGCTACAGCCCGAAGAGCCCGGACAAGTTCCTGCCGGTGCTGATGCTGTCGGGGGCCGCCGACCGCCAGTATGTGGAGCAGGCGCGCGATCTCGGCGCCACCGACTTCATCGCCAAGCCCTTCTCCGCCCAGACCATCGCCAGCCGGCTGCTGTTCGCCATCGCCCGGCCGCGCCGTTTCGTGCTGGCCAAGGGCTATTTCGGTCCCGACCGCCGCCGCGCCGACAAGCCGGTCGCCATGGACTGCCGGACCACCGCACCGTCGGAGATCCTGGTGGTGCACAGCGCGTCGAAGGCGCGCGGCATCGACCGCTTCCCGGTCATCTATTTCGACCTGCCCAACCGTCTGGGCGCCAAGGTCGGCCTCGCCCCGCGCGATCCGGTGCCGACCCTCCCGCCGGAGGTGCTGGCCGCCGCGGAGGAGGAAATCCTGAACCGCGCCGGCGACTATGCCGTGTGGATCGGCTCGGAGGTGGAGGAGATGGGCCGCCGGGTCGACCGCCTGCCGCGCGAGCCGGAGTCGGTGCCCGGCCTGCTGGCCCAGGTCAACCGTTCCGCCCACGAGATGCGCGGGCAGGGCGGCATCTTCGGCTATCCCCTGATCACCCACATCGCCAAGTCGCTCTACGAGGCCACCCGCAGCGGCCTGACCACGGTGACCGCCAACGAACATCTGCTGTTCAAGGCCCATGTCGACGCGATCAAGGCGGTGATGACCGGCCGCGTCAGCGGCGACGGCGGGGCGACCGGTCAGCAGCTGTTGGCGTCGCTGGAGGTGGCGAAGCGGAAATACGCGAAGGCGACCGGGGTGGGGTGAGGGTCGGCTTTGAAGTATGAGTGAGGGCGATGCTTGCCCCCACCCCAACCCTCCCCCGCTGGGCGGGGGAGGGGACCAGTGCTTGGGCGGGAGAGCGGCGGCAGTCCCTCCCCCGCCCAGCGGGGGAGGTTAGGTGGGGGCATCCGGAGCCAAAGCTTCGCCCCGTCACGCCGCCCGGATCTTCCCGATGAAGTCGGCCACGTCGCTGCGCAGGCCGTCGGCGTTCTGCTTCAGCGCATCGGCCATCCACAGCACCTCCTTCGCCATGGCGCCGGCGCGACCGGCTTCGGTGCCGACCAGCGATGCGTTGTGGGAGACCTGATCGGTGCCGTCGGCGGCCTGACGGACGTTGCGGCCGATCTCCGCGGTGGCGGCGTTCTGTTCCTCCACGGCGGCGGCGACGGCGGAAATGTTCTCCTCGATGTGGGTGACGATGGTGCCGATGCCGCCGATCGCGCGGACGGTGTGGTCGGTCGCCAACTGGATTTCCGCGACCTTGGCGGTGATGTCCTCCGTCGCCTTGGCGGTCTGGCTGGCGAGCTGCTTCACCTCCTGCGCCACCACGGCGAAGCCCTTGCCGGCCTCGCCCGCGCGGGCGGCCTCGATGGTGGCGTTGAGGGCCAGCAGGTTGGTCTGGCTTGCGATGTCGGTGATCATCCGCACGATATCGCCCACCTGCTGGGCGGCGCCGCTGAGGTCGGCGATGATGCCGGCGGTGCGGCGGACGTCGGTGACCGCCCGTTCGGCCATCTCGGTCGAGCCCGTCATCTGCCGGCCGATCTCCGAGATGGACGCGGTCAGCTCCTCGGTCGCGGCGGCCACCGCCTGGACATTCTCGGAGGCGCCTTCGGACGCGCGGGCAACCGACAGCACATGGTTTTCGGTTTGCGACGCGATGCTGCTCATCTGCTCGGCATTGCCGCGCAGGCCGCTGGCGGCGCCCGCCAGCTGTTCGGCAACCGCCTCGATGTGACGGTCGAACTCCGCCACCAGCCGTTCCAGCCGCTCGGCCTCACGCAGGCGATCCTCCTGGTGCCGCCGCTGTTCGGCGGCGAGCCGGTCGGCTTCGGCGAGGCCGAGGCGGAAATGATCCAGGCTGCGGGCCATGGCGCCCAGTTCATCGGCGCGTTCGGCGCCATGGATGGCCAGTTCGCGCTCCCCGGCCTGCATCCGCGCCATATCGGCGTTCAGGCGGGCGATCGGCCGGGTGATGTTGCGGGCGACCAGCACGGCGATCACGGTCATCATCGCCAGCAGGACCGTCAAGCCGACGACCATGCCGGTCAGCCGGTTCATCGCGTCCTGCGCGTCGCGGTTGGCAAGCGCGATCAGGTCGTCGGCCACGCGAATCTCGACGCTGCGCAGCATGTCGATGTTGGCGGTGATGGTGTCGAACCACTTTCCGGCGTCGACACCCTGGTTGCCCGCGCCGTAGGCGGAGGCGACGCCGATCCGCCGCATCCGCTCCACCTCCGCAATGGCTGGCCCGGCGACGGTCTGGTCGTGGTAGCGGGCCTGCTCGGCCGTCAGTTTTCCCATCAGGCCGCCCATCAGCGCCTTGTACTCGCCCGACAGTTCGATGAAGCGCTCATGCGTGTCGGCGGGGAAGCGGTCCTTGCGGAAGGCCCCGCCGCCTACGGCGCGCTGCTGGCCCAGCCGCTCCTTCGCCTCCGACAGGGAGACCATGGCGTCGGCGGCGCGCAGCTGGTCGCTGTCGGCGGACAGGTTGCGCGCCTGCCCGGAGGCATCCAGCAGCTTGCGGATCAGGGCGCTGTAGCTCGCCACCACCTCCATGGAGGATTGGGCCGTGCCGTCCACCCCGGACCGCAGCCGCGACAGCTGCGACAGTGCGTCGCGGGCGCCGGCCATCGCGTCGGCGACATGGGGGTCACGGATGCGGGCCTCGGCGAATTGCCGGGTCAGATCGGACAGTTTGGCGTCGGCCGCGCTTCGAACCGTCTCCATGCGGCGGCGGTCGTCATCGCGCTTGCCGCTGATGAAGATGGAGGAGGCTCCGCGTTCCTTCTGCAATTCGTGCACGACGCTGGTCATCCCGACCGAAAGGCGGGTGACGGAGGCGAGATCGGCGGCCCGGCGGCTGGTGTCGACCTGTTCCCACACCAGCAACGACGACAGGACGATCACTCCGCCCATCGGAACCGACAGGGCGAGCGCCATCTTCCGTGAGAAACGCATGTTCCCGAGCAGGCCATCGGCGATCTTCAGAAGCGCTACCATCTCACATCTCCAGCAAACGGAACCATCGCAGCCCGGCGCGATCACTCAGGTTCAGGACTGTATGAAAGCTAATGAGTTAAGACACAGTTAGGTTTAACCATGACGTCGCTAGGGAGATTGTTAAGTCACTCTATTACCAGGGCCCCCAAGCTCATTGTGGCCAAAGCGCCGGGTTGAAAGGCCCGGCAACGAAATTTGCCTCGCTTCCGTCGCGTCGGGGCGGTAGAACGTCAGTCCCGGTCCGCAGGTCTCTTGGGTTCGTGGCGTGACCGGAGCGGTCTTCCGGAGCGTCCATGTCGAACAACGAATTCCATCGCATCAAGCGCCTGCCGCCCTACGTCTTCGCCGAAGTGAACGCGATGAAGGCGCGAGCTAGGGCCAACGGCGCCGACATCATCGACCTCGGCATGGGCAACCCCGACCAGGCGACCCCGCAGCACATCGTCGACAAGCTGGTCGAGGCCGTGCGCGATCCGAAGACGCACCGCTACTCGAACTCCCGCGGCATCCCCGGCCTGCGCAAGGCCCATGCCGCCTATTACAAGCGCCGCTTCAACGTCGATGTCGATCCGGAGACGGAGTGCATCGTCACCATCGGCTCGAAGGAAGGTCTGGCGAACCTCGCCCAGGCGATCACCAGCCCGGGCGACATCATCCTGGTGCCGAACCCCAGCTATCCGATCCATCCGTTCGGCTTCATCCTGGCCGGCGCCTCCGTGCGCCATCTGCCGGTCGGCATGGAGAACGGGGCGTCGACCGACATCGACAGCTTCATGATCATGCTGGAGCGCGCCGTGCGCCACAGCGTGCCGAAGCCGCTGGCGCTGGTGCTGAACTACCCGTCGAACCCGACGGCCGAGGTGGTCGGGCTGGACTTCTACCGCCCGATCGTCGAGTTCTGCCGCAAGCACGGCATCTACATCCTGTCCGATCTGGCCTATGCCGAGATCTTCTTCGACAACGACCCGCCGCCCTCGATCCTGGAGATCCCGGAAGCGCGCGAGATCGCGGTCGAGTTCACCTCGATGTCGAAGACCTATTCGATGGCCGGCTGGCGCATCGGCTTCGCCACCGGCAACAAGACGCTGATCACCGCGCTGGCCCGCATCAAGTCCTATCTGGACTACGGCGCCTTCACGCCGATCCAGGTCGCCGCCGCCGCCGCGCTGAACGGGCCGCAGGACTGCGTGCAGCAGGTCCGCGAGATGTACAAGCAGCGCCGCGACGTGATGATCGAGGGTCTGGCCGCCGCCGGCTGGGAAGTCCCGAGCCCGAAGGCGTCGATGTTCGCCTGGGCGCCGATCCCGCCGCAATTCGCCCATCTCGGCTCGCTGGAATTCTCCAAGCTGCTGCTGCAGCAGGCGGAGGTCGCGGTGGCGCCCGGCATCGGCTTCGGCGAATACGGCGACGGCCATGTCCGTCTGGCGATGGTGGAGAATGTCCACCGCATCCGCCAGGCGACCCGCAACATCAAGGAGTTCTTCCGTTCCAACGCCGGCGGCGTTGCGGCGAGCAAGGACCCGGTGGCCCGCGCCGCCCTTCTGGAATCCGAGAAAGCGAAAGCCTGATGCCGAACGCCCAGCAAGCCCCCCTGAAAATCGCCGTCGCCGGCCTTGGTACGGTCGGCGCCGGTGTCCTGAAGCTGCTGGACACCCAAGCCTCGCTGATCGAACAGCGCTGCGGCCGCCGGATCGAGGTGGTCGCGGTCAGCGCGCGCTCCAAGGGCAAGGACCGCGGTGTCGACCTGTCGCGCGTGCAGTGGTTCGACGATCCGGTCGCGATGGCCGCGCAATCCGGCGCCGATCTGGTGGTGGAGCTGATCGGCGGGTCGGAAGGCCCGGCGCGCGACACCGTCGCCACGGCGCTGGAGACCGGCAAGCATGTGGTCACCGCCAACAAGGCGCTGCTGGCCGTCCACGGCACCGAGATCGCCCAGAAGGCCGAGTCCCGCGGCCTGACCGTCGCCTTCGAGGCGGCGGTGGCCGGCGGCATCCCGATCATCAAGGGGCTGCGTGAGGGTCTGGCCGCCAATTCCGTGTCGGAAATCCACGGCATCCTGAACGGCACCTGCAACTACATCCTGACGGAGATGCGGACCACCGGCCGCGACTTCGCCGATGTGCTGGCCGATGCCCAGGCGCTCGGCTATGCCGAGGCCGATCCCAGCTTCGACATCGACGGCGTCGATGCCGCGCACAAGCTGGCGATCCTGGCCTCCGTCGCCTTCGGCACGCCGGTCGATTTCCCGTCGGTCTATATCGAGGGCATCCGGCAGGTCTCGGCGGTCGATTTCGACTATGCCGACCAGTTGGGCTTCCGCATCAAGCTGCTGGGCATCGCCCGGCGCACCGATGCGGGCGTCGAGCAGCGGGTGCATCCCTGCATGGTGCCGAAGACCGCGCCGATCGCGTCGGTGGACGGCGTGTTCAACGCGGTGGTGGCCCAGGCCGACTTCGCCGACCGGGTGCTGTTCGTCGGCCGCGGCGCCGGCGCCGGCCCGACCGCGTCGGCGGTGGTCGCCGACCTGATCGACATCGCCCGCGGGCGGTCTACGCCCACCTTCGGCGTTCCGGCCGATCGGCTGGGCGCGGCAACCCCCTCGCCGATGGAAGCGCGCCGCGGGTCGTACTACGTCCGCCTGATGGTCGTGGACCGCCCCGGTGTGATAGCGGATATCGCAGCGGCGATGCGCGACCAGAACGTCTCCATGGAGCAGTTCCTGCAGCGCGGCCGTTCGCCGGACGAAGGCGTTCCGGTGGTTCTCACCACCCATGACACCGACGAGGCGGCCATGCAGCGCGCGCTTGCGACCATCGCGGCCAGCGACAACGTGCTGGAGCCGCCGCGGATGATCCGGATTGAACAGTTCTGAGCCCTTTCCCGAACAGGACAGTCCTGACCTGCCCCGTTTCCCACAATAACCAAATTCAGCCTGATACGACCGAAGAGTCGGGGGGAGCACACGATGTCTACGCCGTCTACGCATGTCGATCTGTCCCATATGGACCGCAACCTCGCGCTGGAGGCCGTCCGCGTGACCGAGGCCGCCGCCCTGTCGGCCTCGCTGCTGATGGGCCGTGGCGACGAGAAGCTGGCCGACCAGGCCGCGGTCGACGCCATGCGCCAGGCTCTCAACACGCTCTACATCGACGGCACCGTCGTCATCGGCGAGGGTGAGCGCGACGAAGCCCCAATGCTCTACATCGGCGAGAAAGTCGGTGCCGGCATCGGTTCCGGTCCGAAGGTCGACATCGCGCTCGACCCGCTGGAAGGCACCACCATCTGCGCCACCGGCGGCCCGAACTCGCTGGCCGTGATCGCCATGGCGGAGGAGGGCGGCTTCCTGAACGCCCCCGACGTCTACATGGACAAGATCGCCGTCGGCGCCGGCCTGCCGGACAACATCGTCGACCTGGACGAGACCCCGGCCAACAACCTGAAGGCGCTGGCCGCCGCCAAGGGCACCGAGGTGCAGGAGCTGCTGGTCTGCATCCTGAACCGTCCGCGCCATGCCGAGCTGATCGCCCGCGTCCGTGAAGCCGGCGCCCGCATCATGCTGATCAACGACGGCGACGTGTCGGGTGTCATCGCCACCAGCCAGGCCGGCACCGGCGTCGACATGTATGTCGGCTCCGGCGGTGCGCCGGAAGGCGTGCTGGCTGCCGCGGCCCTGCGCTGCATCGGCGGTCAGTTCCAGGGCCGTCTGCTGTTCCGCAACGACGACGAGAAGGCCCGCGCCGCCAAGTGGGGCGTCACCGACCTCGACAAGAAGTACAGCCTGCATGAGCTGGCGCGCGGCAACGTCATGTTCGCCGCCACCGGCGTGACCGACGGCGCCATGCTGAAGGGCGTCCGCCGCTTCCCGGGCGGCGCCTACACCCACTCGGTCATCATGCGCTCCAAGTCGGGCACCGTCCGCTACATCGAGGCGCACCACAACCTGTCGCGCAAGCCGGGCGTGAAGTAAGCGGACCGGCGGCCAAGCCACTGTTCCGAAAGGCGCGCGGGGGGGAGACCTCCCGCGCGTTTTTTTATGCCCGCGTTGATATGCCCACGAATGTTCTATCGAATTCCCGCAGGTCTGCCGACGCGGGGCCGCAGAGGGTCAACCATTGATTTCGCGGGTGCGAAAGGCAAAATAGGCTCATGTAATCAGCGCCAAACGCAGGAGATCAACATGGCCTACTCTTCGATGCAGTCTTCGTCCGGTGAATTGTTTGCCGCCGGAACAAAGGAAAACACCCTCTTTCAACGTGTCGTTCATTGGGTCCGCGAACGGATTGAACTTCACCGTGCGGAAGATGAGCTGAACCATATGTCCGATGCCGAACTGTCCGATATCGGACTGACCCGCGGCGAGATCCACATGGCGGTCCGCCGGGGGTTCTGAGGGCCGGTCTCTCGAAAGGTTTGCCCACGACGCTTGGCGCAGGACCGCTTATCGAGTCCCGAATGCGGAAAGCCCCGGAAAAATGCCGGGGCTTTCGCATATGAACCACCATTAACCTTTTCTTCATGGACCCTGCCCATGCGGCACATATGCCTGGGAGGGGTTGCGCGCTGCAGCATGATTATGGTTAATGCAGTTTAACATTATCCCCGGTTCTGTTCGAAAATGGAAACGGGGCGCCTTCGGGAACCCCATCATCCTCCGTGAGAGCCGTGGTCGAAGCATGAGTCTCATTCATCGCCTTCAGTCGCTGGAAGCGGAGCGCGATGCCGCCCGGGAGGAAGCCGAGCGCGCGAATCTCGCGAAATCGAAGTTCCTCGCCGCCGCCAGCCACGATCTCCGCCAGCCGCTCCAGGCCCTGTTCTTCCTGTCCGCCGCACTCGCCCGCCATGTCGGCGACCACAACGGTCGCGATCTGCTGTCCCGGCTCGACCAGGGGCTGGACACCATGAAGGGCCTGCTCGACGGGCTGCTGGAGGTGTCGCGGCTGGAAGCGGGCGTGGTGACGCCGGTGCTGGACACTTTCGAGATCGGCGAGATCACCGATGCGCTCGACGCCGCCTATGGCGAGCAGGCGACCGCCAAGGGGCTGGTCTGGCGGGTGGAGAGCTGCGAGGCGGTCCTGCGCAGCGACCGCGGCCTGCTGATGCAACTGCTGCGCAATCTCGTCGACAACGCCCTGCGCTACACCGAGGCCGGCGCGATCCGCATCCGCTGCCGCATCGACGCCGCGCCGGGCGGCGATCGGCTGGCGATCGAGGTCCAGGACACCGGCATCGGCATCCCGCCCGAACATCTCGACCGCATCTTCGACGAGTTCCATCAGGTCAGCAATCCGGAGCGCGACCGGCTGCGCGGGCTGGGGCTGGGGCTCGCCATCGTGCGGCGGCTGTCGCAACTGCTCGACCATCCCGTCGAGGTCCGGTCGGTGCACGGGCAGGGATCGGCCTTCCGCGTCCTGGTGCCGCTGGCTCCGGCCCGTTTCCTGGCCGGACGGCCGGGTGGTCCGGAACGGCCGCCGGCCATCGACCGGCCGCGGCTGGCGGTTCTGGTCGATGACGACGCGGTGGTGCTGCTGGGCTTGCAGTCGGTGCTGACCGAATGGGGTTTCCGCGTCGTCGCCGCCGACAGCGCCGACCGGGCGATGGACCGGCTGGAGTCGCTGGGGCGCGTGCCCGACATCGTCATCGCCGATTACCGTCTGCGCGAAGGGCGTGTCGGCACCGAGGTGATCCGCCGCGTGCGCGCACATTATGGGGCCGAGGTTCCCGCTCTGATTCTGACCGGCGAGACAGGCGCCGATACCCTGGCCGATGCCTCCGCCCACGGCGTCGCCGTCCTGCACAAGCCGGTGACTCCGCGCCAGCTCCAGGCCGAGGTCGACCGCCAGCTGCGGATCAAGCGCGGCAGCGGCTTGGCGGAAGCGGCACAGTAAGCCAGCGGCTCGGCAAACCGCATCGCCGGGCCGATCGCCGCTTTTTTCCTTTAAATCAGCGCGCCTTGCCGAACATCGTCCTGCGGCTCCCTGACCGGGGCGGCGTCGCCGTGGCCATGGCCGTCGAGCGCGGCGCGGCCGGTCTCGGTCAGGCGGCAGACCAGCCAGTCGGGCTTCAGCGGATTGTCGAACCAGCGCTCCGCCCAACCGGCCTTCAGGCAGGCCTCCACCGTCACCTTCTTCACCCGCTGGCCGCGCTCGTCGAACAGCGGCAGCTTGCCGCCCGGCTGGTCCACTCCGCGGCGCAGCCACGCCCCCTGGACGTCGGACGGGGTGCTGCGGGACGACGAACGGCGGGACTTGGCCATGGGACGGGCTGCTCTTGCGGATACGGGATCGGACAGGGGATTGCCGGCCCCCATGGGGGCTGTGGCAAAGTGCGGGCATCCTACGCGAAAGCGCGGCACAGGTGCATCGAAAAGGAGGGGGCTTTCCCCATGCCGGAAACGAGTGCGGAAACCCGTAACGACGATCTGGTCTTCGCCTACATCACCGCCGGTTCGAAGGAGGAGGCCCTGCGCATCGGCCGCAGTCTGGTGGAAGAGCGGCTGGCCGCCTGCGCCAACGTGCTGGACGGCATGACCTCCGTCTATCGCTGGAACGGCGCGGTGGAGCAGGCCGACGAGGCGGTGCTGATCGCCAAGACGCGATCCTCCCTATTCGACCGTCTGACCGCCCGCGTGCGCGAGCTGCACAGCTACGACACCCCCTGCGTCGTCGAACTGGCGCTGGGGCGCGGCAACCCGGCCTATCTGGACTGGCTGCGGGCGGAGACGGCGTAAAGGCTGAATTGCCGCCATGCCCAAACAGAGCCTTGACGTCGATCAAAGTCGTGGGCTGCAGTTGGCGATAGGAAAGGCGCCGCCACACCTCATCAAGGACACCGAGACCATGGACGATTGCTCCGCACACGGCCCCATTCCCCTGTCGCTGGACGAGGCGGTCGCCCGCGTCGCGCAGGGTTATGGCGCGGTGACCGGGACGGAGGAGGTGCCGCTGCGTCAGGCGCTCGGCCGCGTGCTGGCGGAGGAGGTGGTGGCCCCGGTCAATGTGCCGCCGGCCGACGTCTCCGCCATGGACGGCTGGGCCTTCGCCGCCGAGGCGGGGGAGGGGTTCCGGCGGCTGGATGTCGTCGGACGCGTGCCGGCCGGCTCCCGGTTCGAGGGGACCGTCGCGGCGGGGCAGGCGGTGCGCATCTTCACCGGCGCACCGGTTCCCACCGGGGTCGACACCGTGGCGATGCAGGAGGATTGCCGGACCGACGGCGACGCCGTGCTGGTCCCGGCCTCGCTGAAGCGCGGCTCCAACGTCCGTCTGTCCGGGGAGGACATGACCGCCGGCGCGGTGGTTCTGCATCAGGGCCAGCGCCTGCGCGCGCAGGAGGTCGGGCTCGCCGCCGCGGTCGGCCGCTCCAGCCTGATCGTGCGCAAGCGATTGACCGTTGTGCTGTTCTCCACCGGCGACGAGCTGCGGGAGCCGGGGACGCCCAAGCCCGACCACGCCA
Source organism: Azospirillum sp. TSH20 (assembly GCF_003115935.1). NCBI lineage: Bacteria > Pseudomonadati > Pseudomonadota > Alphaproteobacteria > Rhodospirillales > Azospirillaceae > Azospirillum > Azospirillum sp. TSH20. The sequence goes on along the minus strand of NZ_LGQU01000032.1, from coordinate 64,032 downwards.
TCTATGACGCCAACCGCTATACGCTGGCCGCCCAGCTCGACGCGCTGGGGGTGGAGGTGCGCGACCTCGGCATCCTGCCCGACCGGCCGGACGCCACCCGCGCCGCCCTGGCCGAGGCCGCCGGCACCGCCGATCTGATCGTCACCAGCGGCGGCGTTTCGGTCGGCGAGGAGGACCATGTCAAGGCGGCGGTCAACGCGCTGGGCTCGATCGATCTGTGGACGCTGGCGATCAAGCCGGGTAAGCCGCTGGCGCTCGGCCGCGTCGGCGATACGCCCTTCCTGGGGCTGCCCGGCAACCCGGTGTCGGCGATGGTGACCTTCCTGCTGGTCGGCAGGCCGCTGGTGCTGCGCCTGTCGGGGGCGACCGGCATCGCCACGCCGCGCAGTCTGGTCGTCGCCGATTTCACCTTCACCAAGAAGCCCGGCCGCCGCGAATTCCTGCGCGCCCGGCTGGAGCGCGGTGCGGATGGCCGCCCGGTCGCCGTGAAGTTCCCCAGCAACAGCTCGGGCGTGCTGACCTCGATGGTGGAGGCCGACGGGCTGGTCGACATGCCGGCGGAGGCCACCGCGGTGAATCCCGGCGATCTGGTCGATTTCCTGCCCTTCACCGGTCTGTTCGCGTGACGCTGGAGCAGCTGCGCATCTTCGCCACGGTGGCGGAGATGCTGCATTTCACCCGTGCCGCCGAGGTGCTGCACCTGTCGCAGCCGGCGGTCAGTGCCGCCATCGCCGCGCTGGAGGCGGAGCATGGCCTGCGCCTGTTCGACCGCATCGGCCGGCGGGTGGAACTGACCGCCGCCGGTCAGCTGCTCCACGGTCAGGCCCGCGCCATCCTGGCGAAGGTGGACGAGGCCGGGACCATGCTGGCCGAGCTGTCGGGACTGTCGCGCGGCGCGCTGCGGCTGGCGGCGAGCCAGACGGTCGGCAATCACTGGCTGCCGACGCGGCTGCTGCGCTTCGCCGCCGCTTATCCCGGCATCCGCGTCGACCTGTCCATCGGCAACACCGAGCAGGTGGCCGAGGCGGTGCGCGACGGCCGGGCCGAGTTGGGCATCGCCGAGGGGGTGGTGACCGATCCGGCTCTGGTCAGCGAACCGGTCGAGGGCGACCGGCTGCGGCTGGTGGTGGGGGGCTCCCATCCCTGGGCCGGGCTTGGCCGGGTGGGGCGGGACGAACTGGCGGCCGGGCGCTGGATCCTGCGCGAACCCGGCTCCGGCACCCGCGCGCTGTTCGAATTGGCGGTGCGTGGCGTCGGTCTTGACCCCGCCGGGCTGGATGTCGCCATGACGCTGCCCGGCGGCGGGATGATCCGCGCGGCGCTGCTCGCCGGTGTCGGGGCGAGCGTTCTGTCCGACCTGATGCTGACCGAGGATTTGGCGGCTGGGCGGATCGTGGCGCTGGAGGGGCTGGAGCTGCCGGCCAGGCCTTTCCATTTGGTTCGCCACCGCGACCGCTACCGCAGCATCGCCGAACGGGCCTTCGTGCGCGTGGCGGTGGAGAATACGCCCTCTCCCGCCCCGGGAGAGGGAGGGGACCCACGAAGTGGGGAGGGTGAGGGGTGATCCAAGGAACCGGAAGCGCATGGTTCCTTGCGTCACCCCTCACCCTTCCCACCGCTTCGCAGTGGGCCCCTTCCCTCTCCCGGGGCGGGAGAGGGAGAGTCCTGTAGGCTACCGAGAGTGCATCGGCGGTTCGGCCTATCGCAACAGCCTGATTATCGGCGCTATAACCGGTTCGATTCGGTTTCCGGTTGTAAGGCGACAAGATGGCACGGCTGTTGACTCTGCTCTCGGTCCTCGTGGTGATGGTTTTTGCGGCCGGTCCGGTCCGTGCCGACTACACGCCGCCGGGGGCGCTGTCCGACGCCACCGCCTATGCCAACGGGCTGCTGCTGAAATCGCCGCCGCAGCCCAAGCCGCAGGTCATCGCCGACCTGCTCAAGCAGGCCCATGCCGCCCGCGACCGCAAGGACATGGCCGGCGCCATCCAGGCCTATGAGAAGACCATCACCCAGGGTGGCGGCTCGCCGTCGGTCTGGCTGGAGCTGAGCGCCGCCTGGACGGCCGCCACCCCGCCGAACAAGGACCGCGCGCTGCAGAGCGCCGTGATGGCCGGGCAGTTCAACCCGAAGGACGAGGAGCGCGTCGCCATCCTCTGGCGCATCGCCACCCTGATGGACGAGGCGTTCGGCAAGCCGGACGAGGCGGTGAAGGCGCTGAATGCGATTCGCGAGCTGGCGCCGAAGCTGGACACGGCGACACTCGATGCCCGCGCGCCGAAGCTGGAGGAACGCTATGTCGCCATGCGCCGCAAGGCCGGGCTGGCGATGACCGGCGTGACCGTGAATGCGGAGGGCAGCAGCCCGCGCGTCTGCTTCCAGTTCAACGACCGGCTGAGCGGCAAGCAGGGCGTGCGCTTCGACGACTATGTCCGGGTGGAGCCGCCGACCAAGACCGCCATCGAGGCGCGTGACAACAGCCTGTGCCTGCGCGGCGTCACCCATGGCAACGGCTATACCGTCACCCTGCGCCAGGGCCTGCCCGGCGAGGACGGCGTGGCGCTGAAGGCCGACGAGACCCAGCGCGTGCGCGTGCCCGACCGGCCCTCCATGGCGGCCTTCCGCGGCTCCGCCTACATCCTGCCGCGCAAGGGCGCCGACGGCATCCCGGTGGTCAGCGTCAACACCGACCGGCTCGACGTGTCGGTCTACCGCATCGCCGACCGCGCGTTGGTCTCCAACAAGTATGACGCCAGCCTGTTCAGCGAGCTGACCGGCTATACCGCCGACCGGCTGGCCCAGGAGAATGGCGAGCTGGTGTGGACCGGCTCGTTGGAGGTGAAGGGCGAGCGCAACCGCGACACGACCGCCGCGATCCCCTTCCGTCAGGCGGTGGGCGACGATCCCAAGGCCGGCCTCTATGTCGTCACCGCCCGCCCGCATGACGTCGAGGAGGGCGACCGCTGGGAGGCGCTGGCGACCCAGTGGGTCCTGCTGTCCGACATCGGCCTGACCAGCTTCCGCGGCGCCGACGGGCTGACCGTGTTCGCCCGCTCCTTCGGCAATGCCAAGCCGCTGCCGGGGGTGGATGTGGCGCTGGTCGCCCGCAACAACACCGAACTGGCTCGGGTGAAGACCGACGAGTTCGGCCGCGCCCGCTTCGCGCCCGGCCTGCTGAAGACCGGCGGCAACGCGCCCGAGATGGTGATGGCCTATCTCGGCACCGATTTCGCCATGCAGGACCTGACCGGCGCCGCCTTCGACCTCAGCGACCGCGGGGTCGGCGGGCGTCCGGCGCCGGGGCCGATGGACGCCTTCGTTTATTCCGACCGCGGCGTCTACCGCCAGGGCGAGACGGTCAACCTGTCGATCCTGCTGCGCGACGACAAGACGGAAGCGGTGAGCGACTTCCCGCTGACCGTGAAGGTCCTGCGCCCCAGCGGAACCGAATATTACAGCGGCGCCCTGAAGGGTCAGGAGGCCGGCGGCTTCTTCCTGCCGCTGAGCCTGACCCGCACCGCGCCGCTCGGCGGCTGGGAGGTGCTGGTCTATGGCGACCCGAAGGGTGAGCCGATCGGTCGCGGCTCCTTCCAGGTCGAGGATTTCGTGCCGGTCAAACTGGCGCTCGACCTGACCGCCAGCGCACCGATCCTGGTGCCGAACCAGCCCTTCGAGGTGACGGCGCAGGGCCGCTTCCTCTACGGCCCGCCGGCCGCCGGGCTGGACGGCACCGCCGAGGTGGCGCTGAAGCCCGACCCGATGCCCTATCCGGCCTTCAAGGACTATCGCTTCGGCCGGGTGCAGGACAACCCGACCGAGCGGCTCGACCCGCTGGAGTTCCCGACCACTGACGAGCAGGGCGTCTCGCACGTCGCCGTGACGCTGCCGGAGGTGCCCGACACCAGCAAGCCGCTGCGCGCCGATATCCGCGTCACCCTGTCGGAGCCGGGCGGGCGCCCGGTGCACAAGTCGGTGAGCGTGCCGGTGCGGCCCAAGACCTATGCGCTGGGCCTGCGCCCGCGCTTTTCCGACGGCCGCATCGGCGAGGGGGGCGAGGCCGCCTTCGATCTGGTCGCCGTCGCGCCGGACGGCAGCGCCATCGCCAAGCCCGGCGTCAAATGGGAGCTGGTGGAGGAGCGCGTTTCCTTCGTCTGGTACCGCCGCGACGGCCGCTACAGCTACAACGCCTCGGTGCGCGACGTGCCGCTGGCCTCCGGGACCGTCGATGTCGGCGCCGACAAGCCGGCGCAGGTGGCGCTCGGCAAGCGCGACTTCGGCCGCTACCGGCTGGAGGTGACGGACAAGGCGGCCGGCGTCGCCAGCTCCTACCGCTTCTATTCCGGCTGGGCGAGCGGCGACGAGACCGCCGATATCCCCGACAAGCTGGAGGTCTCCACCGACAGGCAGTCCTACAAGCCGGGCGAGACCGCGCGCGTCCGCATCGCGCCGCCCTTCGCCGGCGAGTTGCTGGTGACGGTGGCGACCGACCGCATCTTCGACGTCCGCACCCTGTCGGTCCCGGCCGAAGGGGCGACGGTGGAGATTCCGGTCGATGCCGCCTGGGGCCCCGGCGCCTACGTCACCGCCACCGCCTACCGCCCGCCGGTCAAGGGGCGGGAGCGCCAGCCGGTGCGCGCCATGGGCGTTGCCTGGGTCGGCGTCGATCCGTCGGTGCGCACGATGACCGTCGCGCTCGACGCGCCGCAGGTGATCCGCCCGCGCAGCCGGCTGGAGGTCGGGGTGAAGGTCGCCGCCGCCGATGGCGGGTCGATGGAGGACACCTATGTCACGCTGGCCGCGGTGGACGAGGGGATCCTGCGCCTGACCGACTTCGCCAGCCCGCAGCCGGAGAAGCATTATTTCGGCAAGCGCCGGCTCGGCCTCGACATCCGCGATGATTACGGCCGGCTGATCGACCCGTTGGACGGCCCCTATGGCGCGATGCGCCAGGGCGGCGATTCCAGCGGCGCCGGTCTGCCGGTGGTGCCCTTCACCGTGGTCTCGCTGTTCCACGGGCCGGTGAAGGTCGGCGCCGACGGCACCGCCCGCATCGGCTTCGACGTGCCGGACTTCAACGGCGAGCTTCGGCTGATGGCGGTGGCCTACAGCCGCGGCCGGGTCGGCTCCGCCGCCGGTCCGGTGACGGTGCGCGATCCGCTGGTGGCCGACGCCATCCTGCCGCGCTTCCTCGCTCCCGGCGACGACAGCCGCGTGACCCTGTCGCTGCACAATGTCGAGGCGGCGGCCGGCACCTACGAGGTGGCGGTGACCGCGCAGGACGCTGTGGCGGTGGAGGGCGGCACCCTCTCCGTCCCGCTGGCGAAGGGCGAGCGCAAGACGCTGGTCGTCCCGCTGAAGGGCGTTTCCGCCGGCATCGGCCATGTCGCCGTGGCGGTGAAGGGGCCGGAGAACCTGGCGCTGAGCCACGAGTACGGCATCACCGTCCGCCCGGCGCGGTCGGTGGAGACCCAGTTCCTCACCCGCCAGATCGCGCCGGGCGAGAGTGTCCGCTTCGACGGGGCGGAACTGGCGACCTATCTGCCGGGGACGACCAATTGGTCGGCCAGCTTCACCACCGCGCCGCCCTTCGATGTCGGCGGCATCCTGCGGGCGCTCGACCGCTATCCGTTCGGCTGCTTGGAACAGACGGTCAGCCGTGCCCTGCCGCTGCTGGTGGTGCGCGACGTCGAACTGGCGCTGGGCAAGGACCGCAAGCCCGACGACGGGCTGGAGGCGCGGGTCCAGCAGGCGATCTCCCGCACGCTCGACAAGCAGCGCTTCGACGGCGCCTTCGGCCTGTGGGGCGCCCATGACGAGGCCGACGGCTGGCTCACCGCCTACGCCACCGAGTTCCTGGTCCGCGCCAAGCAGAAGGGGGAGGCGGTTCCCGACAAGCCGCTGACCGACGCGCTGTCCTGGCTGCGCCAGCGCGCCATCGCTAGCGCGAGCGAGCCGGAGGAACTGGCGGTGCGCGCCTATGCCCTGCACACGCTGGCGCTGGCCGGCGTGTCGCTGCCGGGACCGGCGCGCTACCTGCACGACACCGCGCTGGAAAAGCTGCCGACGCCGCTTGCCAAGGGGCAGCTCGGCGCAGCGCTCGCCCGCATGGGCGACAAGGAGCGGGCGGCCAGCGCCTTCGACAGCGCGGTCGCCCATCTGGCGCGCGAGGAGTGGCATGTCGATTACGGCTCCACCGTCCGCGACGCCGCGGCGCTGGTGGCGCTGATGACCGAGGTCGACATGGCCGGCACCCGCATCCCGGCGCTGATCGACCGGCTTCCGGCGTCGGCCACCGCCGCCGGCCGCACCAACACGCAGGAAAAGGCGTGGTCGGTGCTGGCCGCCGACGCCCTGCTGCGCGGCGCGCCGGCCAAGGTCGAGGTGACGCTGGGCGGTGCGAAGAAGGACGGCGCGCGGGTCGATCTGACCCCGACGCTGGCCCAGTTGAAGGCCGGCATCCCGGTCGCCAATGCCGGCAAGGCGGCGGTGTGGCAGGCGGTGTCGCTGTCCGGCGTGCCGGTGGCGCCGCAGCCGGCGGCGCGCGAGGGGCTGCGCATCAAGCGCAACTTCTTCACCCGCAAGGGCGAGGTGCTGAACCTCGACAGCATCAAGCAGAACGACGTCTTCGTCGTGGTGCTGGAGGGCGAGGCCAACACCAAGCTGTTCCACCAGGGCATGGTCACCCACGCGCTGCCCGCCGGCTGGGAGATCGAGAACGCCAAGCTGGGCGGCGGCACGCCGGAGGAGATGCAGTGGCTGGGCGACCTCAGCTACACCCGCACGACCGAGGCGCGCGACGACCGCTATGTCGCCGCGGTGGATTTGACGGAGGACCAGCAGACCTTCAAGCTGGCCTTCATCGTCCGCGCCATCACCCCCGGCACCTATGAACTGCCGGGCGCCACGGTGGAGGACATGTACAAGCCGCGCTTCTTCGCCCGCCAGACCACCGGGCGGATCACGGTCCATCCGGCGGAGTGACGATTGGCGCGGGTCTGGATGCGCAAGGCTTGGGTGCGGCGGACGGCGCTTGCCACAGCGGGCGTCGCCGCCCTGATGGGGACGGCGCTGGCGCTCGACCGGCTGTTCCCGCCGCCGCTTGACCGGCTGGCCGACCTGTCGGTGACGGTCACCGACCGCAAGGGCCAACCGCTGCGCGTCTTCACCAACACGGGCGGCGCGTGGCGGCTGCCGGCGACGGTGGACGACGTGTCGCCCCTGTTCGTCGAGCTTCTGCTGGCCTATGAGGACCGGCGCTTCGAAAGCCATGCAGGCGTCGATCCGCTGGCGGTGCTGCGGGCGGCGGCGCAGAATCTGGGAGCGGGGCGGGTGGTCTCCGGCGCCTCCACCCTCACCATGCAGGTCGCCCGCCTGCTGGAGCCGCGCCCGCGCACCTTCGGCGCCAAGCTGATCGAGGCGGCACGGGCGGCGCAGCTGGAATGGCGCTACAGCAAGCGCGACATCCTCGGCATGTACCTGACGCTCGCCCCCTATGGCGGCAACATCGAGGGGATCCGTGCCGCCTCGCTGATGCTGCTGGGCAAGGCGCCGGTGGAACTGGACGCGGCGGAGGCGGCGCTGCTGGTCTCACTGCCGCAATCGCCCTCCCGCCTGCGGCCCGACCGCTATCCGGAACGGGCGCAGGCGGCGCGCGACAAAGTGCTGGACCGGGTGGCGGAGGCCGGCGCGCTGCCGCCCAAGGCGGTGGCGGAGGCGAAGACCCTGCCGGTACCCTCGGCCCGCCTGTCGCTGCCGGCGTCCGCCCCGCATCTGGCCGACCGGCTGCGCAGTGCCAATCCCGGCCATCCGGTGATCGCCACCACCATCGACGGCACGCTGCAGCACGCAATCGAGGCGATGGCCCGCCGGGCGGCGGAGACGCTGAACCCGCAGGCCGGGCTGGCGGTACTGGTGGTGGACAACCGCGACCGCTCGGTCCTGGCCTATCTCGGCAGTCCCGACGCGCTGGACGAGACGCGGCAGGGACCGATCGACATGGTGCGGGCGGTGCGCTCGCCGGGGTCGGCGCTGAAGCCCTTCATCTATGGGCTGGGCTTCGACGACGGCATCATCCACCCGCTGACCCAGATCGCCGACGTCTCCACCCGCTTCGGCGACTGGGCGCCGCGCAATTTCGACCGCAGCTTCACCGGCGACCTGACGGTGATGGAGGCGTTGCAGCGCTCGCTGAACGTGCCGGCGGTGCTGGTGCTCGACCGCGTCGGGCCGCTGCGCTTCGCCGAGGCGCTGCGCAAGGCCGGCGTCCGGCTGGTGCTGCCCCGCGGCACGGCGCTGCCCGGACTGCCGGTTGCGCTCGGCGGGGCATCGATCAGCCTGTGGGATATGACGACCCTTTACAGCGGGCTGGCGCGCGACGGGTTGGTGGCCCCGCTGCGCACCACGGCGGAGCAGCAGGACGGGTCGGAGCAGCGGCTGCTGTCGGCCACCGCGGCGCAGCAGGTGCGGGCGATTCTGGAAGGCTCCCCGCCGCCGCCGGGGGTGGTGCAGGCGCAGGAGTTGCGCGGCAGCGGGCCGGTGGCGCTGAAGACCGGCACCAGCTATGGCTTCCGCGACGCCTGGGCCTTCGGCGTCACCGGGCGCTACACGGTGGGGGTGTGGGTCGGCCGGCCGGACGGCACGCCCAGCCCCGACCATTACGGCCGAAACACCGCCGCCCCGCTGCTGTTCGAGGTGTTCGACCGGCTGCCGGCCGAGCGCGGCCGTCCCGCCGGGCCGGTGCGCAACGATGCGCCGCCGGAACTGCTGCGGCGCCTGCGGCCGGGCGAGGTGGAGTTGGCCGGCTCACGCCAGACCGACCGGCTGCGCCTGACCTTCCCGGTCAGCGACATGGTGCTGGAGGCGCTGGGGCCGGACGGCAGGGGCGAGCCGATGACCCTGACCGCCAGCGGTGGGCGGCGCCCGCTGTCCTGGCTGATCGACGGCCGGCGCATCGCCCAGTCGCCCATCGCGCGCGAGGTGCTGTGGCGGCCGGCGGGGCCGGGGGTGGTGCGGGTGACCGTGCTGGACGCCGACGGCCGCAGCGACAGCGCGACCGTCGAGATTCGCTGAACGCTAAGAGGCGCGGCGCAGGCCGAACGGCGCGTCGTCGCGCTGGCTCCACACCCGCGTGCGGACCCGCATCTGCTTCTGGCAATCCACCGAGCAATAGAGCGGCGCCGGTCCCCGCGTGGACGGACGGACGAAGGGGCGGCCGCAGCAGGCGCAATGCAGTTGGCGGGTCGCGGATTGTGGGAAATTGGCCGGACGGGCGGAGGCGGACATCTGGAAGGGTTCGGGCTGGTTTCGGGTGACCGCCAATATAGGGGTGGTGTGTTGCAGTTCCATGCTCGGGAAAACGCCTAAGACCGAATGGGTAGAGGGCTTGTCCTGCGGTGGGAGGTGGTTGACCGGTTCGGCCCTCGGGCCTATCTGAAAAGGCTGACAACAAGCGGGAGCGGTGCGGTGCCGATGCGCGTCGCCGACTGGATGCGAAGGTTGAGCGGTGTCGCGGGGGCGATGGTCCTCGTGATGTTCGGCCTGCTGCTGTGGTCGGGTGCCGCCGCCGCCGCGTGCCCGCATGAGCGGCCGGGTTCACCCGCCACTGTCGCGTCGCGCACTATGTCCCACGCGATGGACGCGACCAGGGTGGACCATGGCCGGCAGGCACCAGGCCGACCGCACCATGCGGTGCAGCCCTGCTGCGCCGGAATGGCCTGCGCCGCCGTGCCGGTCGGATTGCCGGGTGCCGAGCTGGCGTCGCCGTGCCGGTCGGCGGGGCCCAAGTTGGGCTGGGCCGCCGGGCCGTTGCGCGAGGGGCTGGGCCTGCGCCCCGATCTGCCGCCACCCCGGCTGGGATGATGGTCTTGCGCCGCAGGTCCTGAACGGCGCCGTCATCCGTCCCATCTCCCCCGATCATCCGGAGTCCGTCATGGCTCTCGCGCTTTCCCGCCGCCGTCTGCTGTCCACGGCGGTGGCCGGCGGCTGTGCCGCCCTGTTGCCGTCCTTTTCCCGCTCCGTCCTGGCAGCCGCTCCCATTCCCGGCCCGGCTTCCGGCGATGCCGTCCGCCTGACCGTCGAGCGCCGCACCCTGGAGGTGAACGGCAAGGCCGCCAGCATGTTCGGCATCCGCCAGCCCGACGGCACGCATGGGCTGACCCTCGATCCCGGCCGGCGCTTTCTGGTCGACCTCACGAACAGGGCCGGGGAGGACGCCGTCATCCACTGGCATGGCCAGACGCCGCCCTATGTCCAGGACGGCGTCGCCGACGTGAACCGGCCGACGATCCGCGACGGCCTGACGGTGCGCTACGACTTCGCGCCGCGCACCGGCACCCACTGGATGCACTCCCACCATGGGATGCAGGAGCAACGGCTGATGGCCGCCCCCCTGGTGGTCCGCAGCGACGAGGATCTCCGCGCCGACGAGCAGGAGGTGGTCATCCTGCTGCACGACTTCACCTTCCGCGACCCGGCCGAGATTCTGGCGTCGCTGGGCGGGCCGTCCGGCGGGATGGGGCATGGCGGGCATGGTGCCACGAGCATGGGGCAGGGGGCCATGAACCACGGCTCCATGAATCATGGCCAAATGAACCACAATCAGATGAACCAGGGCCAGATGAGCCAGGGCCAGATGAACCACGGTGCCATGGGGCACGCGTCCACGCCTCAGGCCAACGGGCATGACATGATCGGCATGTCCGGCGGCATGGCGATGGACCTGAACGACATCGATTACGACGCCTATCTCGCCAACGACCGCACCCTTGCCGATCCGCAGGTGGTGCGGGTGGAACGCGGCGGGCGGGTGCGGCTGCGCGTCATCAACGGCGCCACCTCCACCGCCTTCCATCTAGACCTCGGGCGGCTGACCGGGCAGGTGATCGCCGCCGACGGCAACCCGGTGCAACCGGTGGAGGGCAGCCGTTTCGGCCTGTCGATGGGGCAGCGGCTCGACATCCGCATGACCTTGCCCGCCGACGGCGGCGCCTTCCCGATCCTGGCTCTGCGCGAAGGGGCGGTGCAGCGCACCGGCATCATCCTCGCCACCCCCGGCGCGGCGGTGGAGAAGGTCGCGGAGACGGGGCAGGCGGAGACCGACGCGCTGGACCTGTCGCTGGAGCGCCAGTTGGTCGCGATGACGCCACTGGCGGCGCGGACGGCCGACCAGACGCGGCGGATGCAGCTGACCGGGTCGATGATGCCCTATGTCTGGAGCCTGGACGGCAGGACCTTCGGCCAGCACCGTCCGCTGCTGGTCCGCCAGGGCCAGCGGGTGGAGCTGACCTTTGAAAACGCCTCGATGATGGCGCATCCCATGCACCTGCACGGCCACCATTTCCAGGTGGTGGCGATCGACGGCCGGCCGGTGGCGGGGGCGGTGCGCGACACCGTTCTGGTGCCGATGATGGCCAGCGTGACCATCGCCTTCGACGCCGACAACCCCGGCCGTTGGCCGCTGCACTGCCACAACCTGCTGCACATGACGACGGGGATGATGACTGAGGTGGTCTATGAGGGGTTCGTTTGAGGAGGGCTGACGTACCGCATTGAACCGCGAGCGCAACCCTCTCCCGGTCTGAAAGCCGGGGGAGGGCGGGCGGTCAGCAGCCCCTCACAGCTCCTCCGCCGGCTCCCACCCGTCCGGCGCCATCCTGAACCCGGCGAACTCAAAGGCCGGCGCCACGGTGCAGCTCACCAGCGACCAGCCGTCCGGTCCGTCTGCCAGGCTCCGCGCCGCCTGCCACGCCCCGACCGGCACCACCGCCTGCGGCCGTTCGCCAGCGGCGATGTCCATCCCCAGCCGTCGGCGCTCGACCGTCCCGCCTTCTTCGAAAATCGAAAGCTCCAGCGGCGCCCCGCCATGCCAGAGCCAGATCTCCACGGCATCCACGGTATGCCAGTGCGACCGCTCCCCCGCCCGCAGCAGGAAATAGATCGCCGTCACCGCCCCGCGCTCGCCATCCGCCGGCGCCCGATAGGTCTCGACGTAACAGCCCCCTTCCGGATGCGGCTGCAACCCCAGCAATTCGATCAGCCGCTCGGCGGACAAGGCGTGTTCAGGCATCGTCGGTGTCGCCCAAATGGATGGTCAGGTCGAAGGTCACCCGCGTGTCCTCATAGATCGTGGACAGCGGCAACGTCATCTCCAGCGCGGCGATCGTAAGCACGCCCTCCCGCCCGGAGATCAACTCATGGGTCCAGCCGTCGTCCGCCCGGCGGAAGCTTTCCACCACAGCCACGCGCTGATGGACCAGCACATATTGGGTCAGGGAGGGCAGGGTGCGGTAAGCTGCGCTTTTGGTTGTGTGGTCGTAGCTCGACGTGCTGTCCGACAGCACCTCGACGATCACCGTCGGCTCGGTTGCCAGCCGGTCGCGGTCGTCCAGCGCAGTACAGGTGACGAAGACGTCCGGATAGAACACCGACTCGTCGGCCAGGATCCGCATCGTCTCCTGGAACACCCGGCAGGTTGAGCCGCGCAGCGCCGCGCGCAGGGCGGCGTAGATGTTGCCGGAGATCTGGTTGTGGGCGACCGTCCCACCGACCATGGCGACGATCTCGCCCTGGAGGAATTCGTGGCGGCTTTCCTGCCGCTCCTCCCAGGCGAGAAACTCGTCCAGCGTCATCCGGCGCTGTTTGCGCAGGGCCATGGCCGCCCTCCCGGTCAGTAATAGGTTGCCCTGTCTTTCTACACCGACCGCATCCGCGCCGCCATGCCCAGCCCCTCGCGCAGTTCCGGCATCAGCATCGCCCCCAGCATGGCGATCACCGGCAGCACCGCATAATCGCCGCGCGCCGCCGCGTCGATCAGCTCGCGCGCGCTGTGCAGCTCGATCCGCATGTCCTCCAGGTCGCCTCCAGAAATACTGGCTTCGGGCTCCGCCACCTTGCGGGCGCCCTTGGCGTGGAACATGTGGCAGGTGCTGCCCTTGGAGTTGGCCCCGACGACGAAGCCGCCCAGCGCCGTCCAGTCGTCGGCGGCATAGCCGGTCTCTTCCAGCAGTTCGCGCTTGGCGGCCTCCAGCGGCTCCTCGCCTGGGTCGATGGCGCCGGCCGGGAAAGTCAGGCTGACCCGCCGCGCCCCGTGCTTGTAGGTGCGCAGCATCACGACCTTGCCGTCCTCGGTCTCGACATACATCAAGGCGAAGTCGGGCTGGTCCAGCTGATAGAAATTCTCCACCGTCCGCCCGTCCGGCAGCCGCACCGTCTCCGCCCGCACCTTCAGGTACGGGCTGGCGTCCAGCAGCTCGCGGCTGCCCACCACCTCCCACGGCTTCAGTTCGTCGCTCATGCGGCGTTTCCATAGGGAGGCTGGGTGAAGCCGGCGGGGGAGAGGGTGAAGATCTCGCAGCCGTCCTCCGTGATGCCGATCTGGTGCTCGAACTGCGCTGACAGCGAGCGGTCGCGGGTGACCGTGGTCCAGCCGTCGGAGAGGATCTTCACCTCCGGCCGGCCGGCGTTGATCATCGGCTCCACCGTGAAGATCATGCCGGGGCGCAGTTCCACGCCGGTGCCGGGCTTGCCGAAATGATCGACATGCGGGGCGCCGTGGAAGACCTGCCCGATGCCGTGCCCGCCGAAATCGCGCACGACGGAGCAGCGCGCCGCCTCCGCCATCGTCTGGATGGCATGGCCGATGTCGCCCAGATGATTGCCCGGCTTGGCCTGGGCGATGCCGGCCATCATGCAGCGGTACGTCAGATCGACCAGCTTGCGCGCCTTCACGCCAATCTTCTCGCCGACGAAGAACATGCGGCTGCTGTCGCCGTACCAGCCATCGAGGATCACGGTGACGTCGATGTTGACGATGTCGCCCTCGACCAGCGTCTTGTCGTCGCTGGGGATGCCGTGGTTGACGATGTGGTTGGGCGAGATGCAGCTGCTGGCCGGATAGCCCTGATAGCCCAGCGTCGCCGGAATCCCGCCGCGGTCACGCTGGAACTCCTCGATCAGCTTGTCGAGTCGCCCGGTGCTGACGCCCGGCACCACGAAGGGTACGATGTAGTCCAGTGTCTCGGCAGCCAGCCGGCAGGCCTTGCGCACCGCCTCGAACCCTTCCGGACCGTGCAGCACGATCCGCCGTCCATCCTTGTCCATCAAACCGTCATCCGTCACGTAATTCCTCGGACATCTTTCAACCGCTGCGCTCATCCGCAGACGGCGCAACAAGCTATCACGCCGGGGGTCTGAAAAAAGCCCCTGCATTCCACCCCTGCAAACGTAGGATTCGGCGGAACGGCTTGCTATATGTGGCGGGCCCTATCCCCATCGGACTACCAGACCTTTGGCGAAGCCCACCACCCGATATGTCTGTCAGGCCTGCGGCGCCTCCTTCCCGAAATGGGCAGGCAAGTGCGACGCCTGCGGCGAATGGAACAGCCTCGTCGAGGAGGCGGCGCCCGACAGCGCGCCCAAGGGGCTGGGCACCGCGCGCGGCCGCCGCATCGACTTCGTCGGCCTGCATGGCTCCAGCGAGGCGCCGCCGCGCCGCATGACCGGCATCGCCGAGTTCGACCGCGTCTGCGGCGGCGGGCTGGTTCCCGGCTCGGCCATCCTGATCGGCGGCGACCCCGGCATCGGCAAATCGACCCTTCTGCTCCAGGCGATGGCCCGGCTGTCGCAGGATCACCGCTGCGCCTATGTCTCGGGCGAGGAGGCGGTCGATCAGGTCCGCCTGCGCGCCCAGCGCCTCGGCTGCGCCACCGCCCCCGTCGATCTGGCCTCGGCCACCAGCGTGCGCGACATCGTCGCCTCGCTGGACGACGCCAAGGGTCCGGAGGTGATCGTCATCGATTCGATCCAGACCATGTATATGGACAATCTGGACAGCGCCCCCGGCACCGTCGCCCAGGTCCGCGCCAGCGCGCAGGAGCTGATCCGCGTCGCCAAGCGGCGCGGAGTCGTGCTGCTTCTGGTCGGCCATGTCACCAAGGAAGGCATGATCGCCGGTCCCCGCGTGCTGGAGCACATGGTCGACACCGTCCTCTATTTCGAAGGCGAACGCGGCCACCAGTTCCGCATCCTGCGCGCTGTGAAGAACCGCTTCGGCCCGACCGACGAGATCGGCGTGTTCGAGATGGGCGACGCCGGTCTCGGCGAGGTCGCCAACCCGTCCGCCCTGTTCCTGGCCGAACGCCGGGGCGACGTGTCCGGCGCCGCCGTCTTCGCCGGGATGGAGGGCACCCGCCCCGTCCTGGTGGAGGTGCAGGCGCTGGTCGCCCCGTCGCCGCTCGGCACGCCGCGCCGCGCCGTGGTCGGCTGGGACTCGGCCCGTCTCGCCATGGTGCTGGCGGTGCTGGAGGCGCGCTGCGGCGTGCAGATCGGCGCCAACGACGTCTATCTGAACGTCGCCGGCGGCCTGCGCATCACCGAACCCGCCGCCGACCTCGCCGTCGCCGCCGCGCTGGTCTCCTCTCTGACCGGGGAGCCGGTTCCCGCCGACGCCGTGGTGTTCGGCGAGATCGGCTTGTCGGGCGAGGTCCGCGCCGTCGGCCAGAGCGACACGCGCCTGAAGGAGGCGGCGAAGCTCGGCTTCTCCTCCGCCATCTTCCCGGCGCGGCGCACCGGCAAGAAGGGCAGCCGCGGCGACAACGGCCTGAAGACCATCGAACTCCAGCAGTTGGGCGAGCTGATGCCGCTGTTCCAGCCGCAGGGCTCCTCCGGCCGGCCGCCTTCGCGTCGCCCTCACGACGACAACGACACGCGCCGCTGGCGCGATGACGAATACATCTGACCGCACCCCCGTCATCAATCGGTACAGGCAATCGGCACAGGGACATGGACAATCTTCCCGTCAATCCGGTCGACATCGTCGTCATCGCCGTCGTGCTTCTGGCCGCGCTTCTGGCCTTCAGCCGGGGTCTGGTGGCCGAGGTGGTGTCGGTCGCCGCCTGGGCCGGCGCCGCGATCGTCACGCTCTACGCGCTGCCCCATGTCCTTCCCTACGCGCAGATCTATATCCGGTTCGAGATGCTGGCCTACGCCGCCTCGGCGGTGGCGGTGTTCATCGTCGCGCTGATCGTGCTGTCGCTGCTGGGGCGCAGCCTGTCGCGTGGGGTGCAGGCCTCGGCCCTGTCGGCGCTCGACCGCACGCTGGGTTTTGCCTTTGGGCTGGTGAAGGGCGGGGTGCTGGTGTCCATCGCCTACCTGTTCTTCGTCTGGCTGGTGCCGAATCAGGCCGAACAGCCGGTGTGGCTGCAGCAGGCGAAGACCCGCCCCTTCCTGGCCGCGGGCGCCGAGACCCTCTATGCCTTCGTGCCGGAGACTCTGCGCCGGGAAGGTCTCGGCCAGATGGACATGGCGCGCGACCGTGCGCGTCAGGCGATTGAGGCCAAGCAGGCGCTCGACCGCCTGTCGACACCGGTGCCCAGCCCCGCGAAGACCGGGGGTGCGCAGGCGCCCGATACCGGTTATAAGGACCGCGACCGCGCCGACCTTGAAAGGCTGATGCAGAACAACGCCCGCTGAGCTTGACCGCTCGGTTTCGGCGCTATCGACGTTTGTGGACCGTTTTTTCGTTGCATGTGCTGACGCGCGCCCTCGGCGCCTCTTGGACGAAGGACTTCTGGTGATGCTGACGACGCATCCGTTCGACGACGACAAGCTGCGCGAAGAGTGCGGCGTGTTCGGCATCTACGGCAACCCGCAGGCGGGCGCCATCACGGCGCTGGGCCTGCACGCCCTGCAGCACCGCGGGCAGGAGGCGGCGGGCATCGTCAGCTTCGACGGCGGGCGCTTCCATCTCCAGCACACGCTGGGCCTTGTCGGCGACCATTTCAGCTCCGAGGCGATCATCGCCAAGCTGAAGGGCGGCAGCGCCATCGGCCATGTGCGCTACGCCACCACCGGCGACACCTCGATCCGCAACGTCCAGCCGCTCTATGCCGATTTCGAGTTCGGCGGCTTCGCGCTGGCCCACAACGGCAACCTGACCAACGCGCAGGCCCTGCGCCGCCAGCTGGTCCGCCGCGGCTGCCTGTTCCAGTCCTCCACCGACACCGAGGTGATCGTCCACCTGATGGCGACCGCCCGCGGCGGCTCGCCGGTCGATCGCCTGATCGAGGCGGTGCGGCAGGTCGAGGGCGCCTTCTCCCTGGTGGCGCTGACCTCCAAGGAGGTGATCGGCGTGCGTGACGCGCTCGGCGTCCGTCCGCTGGTGCTGGGCAAGCTGGGCGACACCCATCTGCTGGCGAGCGAGACCTGCGCCTTCGACATCGTCGGCGCCGAATATGTCCGCGACGTCGAGCCGGGCGAGATGATCGTCATCGACGGCAGCGGCGTCCACAGCCTGCGCCCGTTCCAGCCGCAGCAGCGCCGCCTGTGCATCTTCGAATACATCTACTTCGCCCGTCCCGACAGCGTGATGGAGGGCACCTCCGTCTATCAGGCCCGCCAGCGCATCGGCCGTGAGCTGGCCCGCGAGGCCGGCGTGCCCGCCGACGTGATCGTGCCGGTGCCCGACAGCGGCGTGCCTGCGGCGCTGGGCTACGCCCAGGAAGCCGGCGTGCCCTTCGACCTCGGCATCATCCGCAACCACTATGTCGGCCGCACCTTCATCGAGCCGACCGACCAGATCCGTCACCTCGGTGTGAAGCTGAAGCACAACGCCAACCGCGCGATGATCGAGGGCAAGCGCGTCGTGCTGGTGGACGACAGCATCGTTCGCGGCACCACCTCGAAGAAGATCGTCGAGATGGTGCGCGCCGCCGGTGCCGCCGAGGTGCACATGCGCATCTCCAGCCCGCCGACCTCGCACCCCTGCTTCTACGGCATCGACACGCCGGAGCAGGGCAAGCTGCTGGCCCACCGCATGACGGTGGAGCAGATGCGCGAGTTCATCCAGGCCGACAGCCTCGCCTTCATCTCGCTCGACGGCCTCTATCGGGCGATGGGCGAGGAGAAGCGCGACCCGGCCAATCTCGGCTATTGCGACGCCTGCTTCACCGGCGACTACCCGATCCCACTGACCGACGCGCTGGAAAATCCGCCGGTCGAGGCGAACGTCGCCGTCCGCGCCTGACGATCATCCCTCTCCCGGCCACGGGGGAGGGATTTTCATATGTGAACGAACAATAATCCCAGGAAACGAGTCGTCCCCATGTCCCGTCTCTCCGGCCGCATCGCCCTCGTCACCGGTGCATCGCGCGGCATCGGCGCCGCCGTCGCCAAGCGCTTCGCCGCCGAAGGCGCCCATCTGGTCCTGGTCGCCCGCACCGTCGGCGGGCTGGAGGAGACCGACGACGCCATCCAGAAGATCTCCGGCCAGTCGGCGACCCTGGTGCCGATGGATCTCCGCGATTACGACAAGATCGACCAGCTCGGCCACGCGCTCTACCAGCGTTTCGGCAAACTGGACGTCGTCGTCGGCAATGCCGGTGCCCTGGAGGCGCTCGGCCCGGTCGCCCAGTATGATCCGAAGCTGTGGGCGCGGGTGATGGACCTGAACGTGACGGCGAATTTCCGCCTGATCCGTTCGATGGACCCGCTGCTGCGCGCGTCGGGCACCGGCCGCGCCATCTTCGTCACCTCGGCCGCCGCCAAGGCGCCGCACCATTACTGGATGCCCTACGGTGCCAGCAAGGCGGCGCTGGAGATGATCGTGAAGACCTACGCGATGGAGGTCTCCGGCTCGACCCTGCGCGTCAACCTGATCGACCCCGGCGTGGTGGCGAGCAAGCTGCGCACCCAGGCGTTTCCGGGCGAGGACCCGACGAAGGTCGCCCAGCCCGACGATGTGACCGAGCGCTTCGTGGAACTGGCCGAGGCCGGCTGCGAGCGGCACGGGGAGCTGGTGCTGGCGCAGTGAAGTGCGGCGGGAGATGAGGCGATTGCCCCCTCCCTAACCCTCCCCCGCGTTCCGCGGGAGAGGGGACTGCCGCCGCTCCTTTGCTAAACTCCCGCAAAGCTCCAACCCCCTCTCCCGCGAAGCGGGGGAGGGATGGGGAGGGGGCACCCGACGCACCCACTCCCCAAAAAACCTCACCCCTTCACCATCCCCCTTAGCCGATACAGCTCCTCCAACGCCTGCCGCGGCGTCAGACTGTCCGGATCGATCCCCGCCAAAGCCTCTTCCACCGCCGACGGCCCCACAGGCGCGACCTCCGCCTCCACCTTCGGCGCCGGCCGCTTCAGCGCTGCGCTGAACAGCGGCAGATCCTCGGCCAGTCGGTGGATCGTCGCGTTCTGGTCACCCGACTCCAGCAGCTTCAGCACCTCGTCCGCCCGCCCGACCACCGCGGGCGGCAGCCCGGCCAGCTTGGCGACGTGGATGCCATAGCTGCGATCCGCCGCCCCCGCCGTCACCTCGTGCAGGAACACCACGTCGCCCTGCCATTCCTTGATCCGCATGGTGTGGCAGGACAGCGCCGGCAGCTTCGACGCCAGCATGGTCAATTCATGATAGTGCGTGGCGAACAGCGCCCGGCAGCGGTTCACGTCGTGCAGATGCTCGACGCAGGCCCAGGCGATCGACAACCCGTCGAAGGTCGCCGTGCCGCGCCCGATTTCGTCGAGGATCACCAGCGCCCGGGAGCCCGACTGGTTCAGGATCGCCGCCGTCTCCACCATCTCGACCATGAAGGTGGAGCGCCCGCGCGCCAGATCGTCGGCGGCGCCGACACGGCTGTACAGCCGATCCACCACCCCGATATGCGCCTGTTCCGCCGGCACGAAGCTGCCCATCTGCGCCAGCACCGCGATCAGCGCGTTCTGCCGCAGGAAGGTCGATTTACCGGCCATGTTCGGACCGGTCAGCAGCCAAAGCCGGTTGTCCGGCGCGAGGTCGCAGTCGTTGGCCACGAACGGCCCGCCATGGGCGGCGTCCAGAACCGCCTCCACCACCGGATGCCGCCCGCCCTTGATGGTGAAGCCCAGGCTGTCATCCACTAGCGGCCGGCTGTAGCGCCGTTCCTCCGCCAGTTCGGCCAGCGAGGTGGCGACGTCCAGCGCAGCCAGGGCGTGCGCCGCCTGGGCAATGGCGTCGGCCTTGGCAGCCACCGCCTCCACCAGCCCGCCGAACAGCTCCAGCTCCACCGCCAGCGCCCGGTCGGCCGCCTCTGAAATCCGCCGCTCCAAATCCGACAGCTCGACCGTGCCGAAGCGCACGGCGTTCGCCATGGTCTGCCGGTGCATGAAGACCTCGCGGGCCCGGTCCGACATCAGCTTGTCGGCATGGGCGGCGGTGACCTCGATGTGATAGCCCAGCACGTTGTTGTGCTTGACCTTCAGCGACGGCACCCTGGCGATCTCGGCATATTTCGTCTGCAATCCCGCGATCAGCCGCCGGCTCTCGTCGCGCAGCGTCACCAGCTCGTCCAGCGCATAGCTGTAGTCGCGGGCAATGAAACCGCCGTCGCGCGCCAGCAGCGGCAGCTCCGGCGCCAGGGCCTGGGTCAGCTGGTCGACCAGTTCCGAATGCGCGCCCAGCCGCTTGTCGAGCGCCGCCAACCCGTCCGGCAGCGGCATGGCGCCGGCCAATAGTTCCCGGATCAGCCCGGCCTGCCGCAGCCCGTCGCGGATCGCCGCCAGATCGCGCGGTCCCCCACGCCCCAGCGTCAGCCGCGACAGCGCGCGTTCCAGATCCGGGCAGCTCCGCAACGCCTGCCGCAGTTCGCCGCGCAGCCGCTCCTCGGCCAGCGCGAACTCCACCATGTCCAGCCGGCGGCCGATGGCGGCGGGATCGGTCAGCGGGGCGGCCAGATGGGCGCAGAGCAGCCGGGCGCCGGCCCCTGTCACCGTGCGGTCGATGGTGGCGAGCAGGCTGCCGCGCCGCTCCCCGCTCAGCGTCCGCGTCAGTTCGAGATTGCGCGCGGTGGAGGCGTCGATCTCCATCACCGCCCCCGGTCCCAGCCGGCGCGGCGGCGACAGGCGCGGCACGCGCCCCTTCTGCGTCAGCTCGACATAGCCGACCAGCGCGCCGGCCGCCGCGACCTCCGCCCGGCTGAAATTGCCGAAGGCGTCGAGCGTGCCGACTCCATACTGGGTCAGCAGGCGCTGCTTGCCGTTCTCGCTGTCGAATCGCGGGTTGGGCTGCACGGTCAGCCGCGACTTCCATTCGCCCCACAGCTCGAACAGCTCCGGCGTCTGGCTCAGCTTCTCGGAGATCAGCACTTCCTGCGGATCGAGCCGTCCCAGCGCCGCGCCCAGGGATGTCCCTTGCCCAGAGCGCTCCACCGGCTGCACCACCAGCTCGCCGGTCGACATCTCCAGCCAGGCCAGCCCCAGCCCGCCCGCCGTCTCCGCCACCGCCGCCAGCCAGTTGGAGGAGCGGGCGTCGAGCAGGCTGTCCTCGGTCAGGGTGCCGGGGGTGACGATGCGGATGACGCCGCGCTTCACCACCGACTTCGACCCGCGCTTCTTCGCCTCGGCCGGGTCTTCCATCTGTTCGCAGATGGCGACGCGGAAGCCCTGGCGGATCAGGCGCTGCAGGTAATTCTCGTGGGAATGCACCGGCACGCCGCACATCGGGATGTCTTCGCCCAGATGCAGGCCGCGCTTGGTCAGCGCGATGTCCAGCGCCGCCGCGGCATTGACCGCATCCTCGAAGAACATCTCGTAGAAGTCGCCCATCCGGTAGAACAACAGGCAATCGGGATGCGCCTGCTTGATCTCCAGATACTGCGCCATCATCGGGGTGGCGTCGGGCGGGATGACGATTTCTGCGGTGTCGGACACGGGAACCACGGGGCCTTGGAGGAGTGTTGTATCAGGAGCGCACCGTAGCACGGGATATGCGGCCGCGGGATAGGCGGGATGGCGGAGCATGGGACAATCAGACGCGCACGAACGACGCAGGGTCCGTCCCTGTTGCGGTTGACGGGCGCGCGCCGCCGGTCGCTACAATAGGGCAGGCTGAAAAATAGGGAGACGGCCATCATGACGCAAATGACCGAGGAAACCGTACCCGCCGAGGTGCGGGAGGTCGTTGCCCTCTTCTCCACCCGCGCCGGTTTCGACCGTGCGGTGGAGGCGCTGCTGGCGGCCGGCTTCGACCGCGCCGACCTGTCGGTCCTCGCCAGCCACGCCTCGCTGGACGCCGCCGATCCGAAGGGCAAGCCGCGGGACGAGGCGCTGACCGGTCTGGTGGGCGAGCTGAAATACGCCTTCCCCCTGACCACCGCCGGCCTGATCGCCATCGTCGGCGGCCCCATCGAGGCCGCGCTGGCGGCCCTCGTCGCGGCCGGTGTCGGCGGCGCCGCCATCAAGGACTATCTGGACGAACTGACCAGCCACCCAAAGCCCGACGAGTTCACCCGCGCGCTGGAGGCTGGCGGCGTCATCCTGTGGGTGCGAATCGACACGCCGGACCAGGAGGCGCAAGCCGCCGCGCTGCTGGAGCGCGAGGGCGGGGTGAATGTGCATGTGAGCGTGCGGGAGGGGTGAGATAGGGTTCTGCGGGCCGTCAAAGCCCTCTCCCGCCCCGGGAGAGGGAGGGGACCCGCCAGAGGCGGGGAGGGTGAGGGGGACTCCAAGAATCCCGATCCGCATGGCTTCGTGCCTAACCCCTCACCCTTCCCATGCTCCGCATGGGCCCCTTCCCTCTCCCGGGGCGGGAGAGGGACACCCCTCACGCCGCCCGAGCCCGCTCCACCCCGCGCCGCTCCACCATCCGCAGCCCGTGCACCCGGTACTGCGCCTGGACGATCGACGCCCATCCCATCCGGATCAGCGACAGCTTCACCGTGTCCGACACGTCGTCGCCGGTGACGAGGTCGGTCACCTGCCACATCAGCGTGTCGTCCACCGACCGCGGGAACATCGCCGCGACCCGCAGCAGCCGAGCCATCAGCGCCGCCGTAGTCTGCCGCCCCAGCCCGCGTTCGGCCAGCGTCAGCGCGTCGTTCAGCGCCGCCAACTCCCGCCGCCCCTTCAAGGTAGGCTCTCCCGCCGCGCGCCCCGTGATCGTCCGGCCGGTCATGGCCCATCTCCCGCAATACGCTCCGTATGGGACCAGTCTGGCCCCGCAACACGGGTACCGCTGTGACGGCCGTCACAACCGCAGGCACAAGCACCGCCCGGCGCACTGGTTTTCCAGTGCGGGCGTGCTACCTGAAGGCTTTACCGCTATAGTGCGACCGTTGCGGCCGGTCCGGATCGCCTGAACGCCGCTGTTGAAGCCGCCCCAGAAGCCGAGGTTCCCCCCGACCGATGCTGTCCGCCCGCTCCAAGGCGCCGACCCCGCCAGAGTCGCCCGCGCCCGCCATCCCGAACAAGCGCGCCATCATCTCCCGTCGCAAGCTGGCGGGGGAGCTGGAGGATCTGGTCGCCGAACACGGCACCGGCGACAAGCTGCGGCCGGCGCTGATCGCCTGCCTGCGCAAGGCGCTGGCCGACGGCCGGGCGGAGGTGCGGCAGCGCTTCGACGCCGGCGGATCGGGCGAGCAGTGCGTGCGGGAGAACTGCTATCTCGCCGACCGGCTGGTCGGCACGCTGGCCGACTTCACCGTCCGCTTCATCTTCCCCACCGCCAATCCGACCTCCGGCGAGGTGTTCGACGTGGCGGCCACCGGCGGCTATGGCCGTGGCGAGCTGGCGCCGTTTTCCGACATCGACCTTCTGTTCCTGCTGCCCTACAAGCGCACGCCGCGGGTGGAGCAGGTGGTCGAATACATGCTCTACATCCTGTGGGATCTCGGGCTGAAGGTCGGCCATGCCGTGCGCAGCGTCGACGACTGCATCCGCCAGTCCAAGGCCGACGTCACCATCCGCACCGCCATCCTCGAATCGCGCTATCTCTGGGGTCCGGGCAAGCTGTTCGCCGAGTTGCGCAAGCGCTACGACAAGGAGGTGGTCGCCGGAACCGGCCCCGAATTCGTCGAGGCCAAGCTGGCGGAGCGCGACAACCGCCACCAGAAGATGGGCGACAGCCGCTATGTGCTGGAACCCAACCTGAAGGACGGCAAGGGCGGCCTGCGCGATCTCCAGACCCTGTTCTGGATCGCCAAGTATCTCTACCGCGTCGAGGGCGTCGACGAGCTGGTCGGCAAGAAGGTGCTGACGCCGGAGGAGGCGCAGCGCTTCGCCAAGGCGCAGAACTTCCTGTGGACCGCGCGCTGCCACCTGCATTACCTGACCGGCCGTCTGGAAGACCGCCTGACCTTCGACGTCCAGACCAGCATCGGCGCCGCCATGGGCTACACCGACCATGCCGGCACCAAGGGCGTCGAGCGCTTCATGAAGCATTACTTCCTGGTCGCCAAGGATGTCGGCGACTTGACGCGCATCTTCTGCGCCGCGCTGGAAGCCGAGTCGAAGCGTCCGCTCAAGTTCAACCTGCTGCGTCTGGCCTCCGTCGCCCGGCGCAAGGACGTGGACGGCTTCATCGTCGACGGCGAGCGGCTGAACGCCCGCAGCGACAAGCAGTTCAAGGAACAGCCGATCGACATGATCCGCCTGTTCCACACCGCGCAGATGAACGACATCGACATCCACCCGGCGGCGTTGCGCTCCATCACCCGTTCGCTGACCGCCATCGGCCCGAAGCTGCGCAACGATCCGGAGGCCAACCGCCTCTTCCTCGACATCCTGACCGGTCCCAAGGACCCGGAAATCACGCTGCGCCGCATGAACGAGGCCGGGGTGATGGCCCGCTTCATCCCCGACTTCGGCCGGGTCGTCGCGCAGATGCAGTATGACATGTACCATGTCTACACGGTGGACGAGCACACGCTGTTCGCGCTCGGCATCCTGCACAAGATCGCGTCCCACGAGCATGCCGACGAGCTGCCGCTGTCCACCGAGGTGATCCACAAGGTCGTCTCGAAGCGCGCGCTCTACGTCGCCGTGCTGCTGCACGACATCGCCAAGGGCCGCGGCGGCGACCATTCGGTGCTGGGCGCCCGCGTGGCGGAAAAGCTCTGCCCGCGTCTCGGCCTGACAGCGGAGGAAACGGAAACCGTAGCGTGGCTGGTGCGCTGGCACCTCGCCATGTCGCACACCGCCTTCAAGCGCGATCTGGAGGACGACAAGACCGTCCGCGACTTCGTGGCCCTGGTCCAGTCGCCGGAACGCCTGCGCCTGTTGCTGGTGCTGACGGTCGCCGACATCCGCGCCGTCGGCCCGCAGCGCTGGAACAACTGGAAGGCCACGCTTCTCCGCGAACTCTACAACCGCTCCGAAGAATTGATGTCCGGCGGCATGACCGTCGAGGGGCGCGGCCGGCGCATCCAGTCGGCCCAGGCTGCGCTCCGCGCCGAACTGACCGACTTCGACGACGAGGCGTTCGAGCGTCACAAGAGCCTCGGCTATCCCGGCTACTGGCTGGCCTTCGATACCGACACCCTGGCCCATCAGGCCCGCCTCGTCCGCGAGGCGGAGCGGGAGCAGCGCCCGCTGACGGTGGAGACCCGCGTCGACCGCGGCCGGGCGGTGACGGAGGTGACGATCTACGCCACCGATCACAGCGGCCTGTTCTCCCGCCTTGCCGGGGCGCTGGCCGCCTGCGGCGCCGACATCGTCGACGCCCGCATCTTCACCATGACCAACGGCATGGCGCTCGACGTCTTCTCGGTCCAGGACGCCGCCGGCGGCGGTGCGTTCGAGAGCGGGGACAAGCTCGCCCGGCTGTCGGTGATGATCGAGAAGGTGCTGTCGGGCCAGCTGAAGCCGCTGAACGACCTGTCGACCCGCCGCACCACCCAGGCCAGCCGCACGCGCGTCTTCCATGTGCCGCCGCGCGTGCTGATCGACAACAACGCCTCCACCACCCACACGGTGATCGAGGTCAACGGCCGCGACCGTCCCGGCCTGCTCTACGACCTGACCCGCGCGTTGTCGAACCTGACCCTGCAGATCAGCTCGGCCAAGGTCTCCACCTTCGGCGAGAAGGCCATCGACGTCTTCTATGTGAAGGACGTCTTCGGCCTGAAGGTAACCCATGAGGGCAAGCTGGCGAAGATCAAGGAACGCCTGCTGAGCGCCCTCGACGACCCCACCGGCGACGCCCCCCCGCCCGCGACGGTGAAGCGGGCCAGGACGAAGGTGACGTAAAGGCCCTCTCCCGCCCCGGGAGAGGGAGGGGACCCGCCGAAGGCGGGGAGGGTGAGGGGCAATGTGGACATGGATTTCCGATCCTCGCCACACCCCTCACCCTCCCAAGCTTCGCTTGGGTCCCTCCCTCTCCCGGGGCGGGAGAGGGATATGCTTGCTACGCCCCACCCCTCAAGGCGCTATGAACACGCTGGCGTGCTTGCCGACTTCGCCGCTCGTCTGATCCTTGGCGATCACCGCCACGTCGGTCGAGCCCGACTTCACCGCCGACGCCGGCACCTTCACGAACACCCGGTAGGTCGCCACCGTGTCGGCATCGGCCTTCAGCGTCAGGCTGCTGCCGCTGCCGGCCGCCCTATCATCAGTGTCGGGTTCGCCCGCCACCGACAGATGCGCGTCGCGCAAGCCGTCGAACGTCACGACATAGCTGCGGGCGATGTGCGTCTTGTTCAGCACCTTGATGGTGTAGGCGTTCTGCACCGACCCGTCGGACAGCGTCACGAACAGCGGCGCCCGGTCGCGCAGCACGCTGACGTCCAGCGTCGGCCGCAGCATCAGCGCGATGCCCATGGCACACAGCACCACCAGCATGATCAGCGAGTAGATCACCGTGCGCGGCCGGACCAGCTTCACCCGCTCCGGCTTGCCGTCGATCTTGGCGATCTGGTTGGACTGGGTGTCGAAGCGGACGAGGTCGATCGGCCGGCCGATCTGCCGCATCACGTCGTTGCAGGCATCGACGCACAGGCCGCAGCCGATGCAGGAGATCTGCTGGCCTTCGCGGATGTCGGTGCCGGTCGGGCAGACATGGACGCACTGCTTGCAATCGATGCAGTCGCCCAGCCCCGCCGCCTGACGTTCCTCCCAGCTCTGCGACTTGCGCAGCGGCCCGCGGCCTTCGCCGCGCCAGTCCTCGTAGGTGACCAGGAAGGTGTCCTCGTCCACCATCGCCGACTGGAAGCTGCGCCACGGGCAGACATAGATGCAGATCTGCTCGCGCGCCCAGCCGGCGAAGAAATAGGTCGTGAAGGTGAACAGCGCGATGAAGGTGGCGACGCCGCTGGTGATGTTGCCGTGCAGCAGGTCGCTCATCAGAGTCGGCGCGTCGTTGAAATAGAATACCCACGCCCCGCCGGTCAGCAGCGAGATGCCGACCCACGCCGCATGCTTGGCCGTCTTGCGGGCGAACTTCGCACCGGTCATCGGCGCCTTGTCCAGGCGGATGCGGGCGGTGCGCGGCCCTTCGATCTTGCGCTCCACCCACATGAACAGGTCGGTCCACACCGTCTGCGGGCAGGCATAGCCGCACCAGATGCGCCCGGCCAGCGTGGTGGCGAAGAAGATGCCGAAGGCGCCCAGGATCAGCAGGCCGGTCAGGTAATAGACCTCCTGCGGCCAGATCTCGATCCACAGGAAGTAGGCGCGGCGCCCGACCATGTCGATCAGCACCGCCTGATCCGGAATCCCCGGCCCGCGTTCCCAGCGGATCCATGGCGTGATGTAGTAGATCGCCAGCAGGACGATCAACGCCGCCCATTTGATCTGCCGGAACCGGCCCTTCACGTCGGCGGCATAAACCTTCGGCCGGTTGACGAACCAGTGGCGTCCCGGTTCCTCATGCGGCTCGGCGTGGGAAGAGGCGGCCGGTTTGGCCGCGGGGGCGGGGCGACGGGTGAGGGTGGAGTCTTCTTGCGGAATGGACATTGCGAGTTTCCTCGGCGCGTGTTTCCTCGGCCGTCAGCGGCACGGGCGGCATTCCCTTCTCCATAAGACTTCCGTCATGAAGCCGCATTGCGCGAAATCAATCCGGTCCCGATTCCGCTCCCTCCGGTCCGTCCTACCCCCTCATTTCCTCACGCAGCCTGTCCGCGCAGCTCCGCCAGCCCGTCGTGATAGGCGCGGTCGAACAGAGCCTCCAGCCGGGCATCGACGCCGCGCAGGCCCGCGACCACCGCATAGGCCCATTCGAAATACTCGACCTTGCGCGACAGCGGCCAGTCGGCGGGCGGGCTGTGCGCCATGGAGCGCAGGTTCGACACCTTGTCGGCCAGCTTCACCAGCTTCGCCCGCGTCGAGGCATGGGGCGCGGCGTCGATCTGGTGCTGCTTGCGCTCGGCCTTCGACATGCGCTTGTCGTCGGTGGTCTCGGCGACGACCTGCACCACCTCGGCGCCGAACAGCTGCTCGATCTCCTCATAGCTGGCGTCGGTGTCCTCCAGCGTGTCGTGCAGCAGCGCGGCGATCACCACGACCGGGTCCTTGCCCTCCGTCGCCTGCGCCACCAGCAGGGCCACCTCCGACAGGTGGTTGACGTAGGGTTCGGCCCGCACGCCCTTGCGGCGCTGGTCGATGTGCTTGTGCGCGGCGAAATCCAGCGCCCGCGCGAAATCGAGGAGGGGCGCGCTGGACGGGGAAGCGTTAGGCAGGCTCATGCTGTTCTCTCGGCTGGGGCATTGCATTATCCTGCGCCCCTGGGGAACTCCCAAGCGAAGGACCGCGCCCATGTTCACGTCTTTCTTCTTCGATCTGCGCAAGGCCGGCGTCCCCGTCTCGCTGACGGAGTACCTGACGCTCATGGAGGCCATGAAGCAGGGCACCGCGTCCTTCCGCGTCGAGGACTTCTATTATCTCAGTCGTGCATGCTTGGTTAAGGACGAACGCAACCTCGACCGTTTCGACCGCGTCTTCGGCGCCACCTTCAAGGGCCTGACCGACGACACCCCGGCCGCCGACGAGGTCCCCGTCGCCGATCTGCCGGAGGCATGGCTGCGCAAGCTGGCCGAACGCTTCCTGACCGACGAGGAGAAGGCGCAGGTCCAGGCGCTCGGCGGCTGGGACAAGCTGATGGAGACACTGGCCCAGCGTCTGGCCGAGCAGAAGGGCCGGCACCAGGGCGGATCGAAATGGATCGGCACCGCCGGCACCTCGCCCTTCGGCGCCTACGGCTACAACCCGGAGGGCGTGCGCATCGGCCAGCACGAGAGCCGCCACCGCCGCGCCGTCAAGGTGTGGGACCGCCGCGAGTTCAAGAATCTGGACGACCGGGTGGAGATCGGCACCCGCAACATCAAGGTGGCCCTGCGCCGCCTGCGCAAATTCGCGAGAAGCGGTGCCGCCAGCGAACTGGACCTTCCCGGCACCA
Organism: Azospirillum sp. TSH20; assembly: GCF_003115935.1. NCBI lineage: Bacteria > Pseudomonadati > Pseudomonadota > Alphaproteobacteria > Rhodospirillales > Azospirillaceae > Azospirillum > Azospirillum sp. TSH20. Next base: position 34,904 of record NZ_LGQU01000032.1, on the reverse strand, counting down.
TCCGCGCCACCGCCAACAACGCCGGCTGGCTCGACCTGAAGATGGTTCCGGAGCGTCACAACACGATCAAGGTGCTGCTGTTCCTCGACATCGGCGGCTCGATGGACGACCACATCCGCCTCGTGGAGGAGCTGTTCTCCGCCGCGCGCAGCGAATTCAAGCACCTGGAGCACTTCTACTTCCACAACTGCGTCTACGAGGGCGTCTGGCGCGACAACGCCCGCCGCCACACCGAGCGCCTGTCCACCTGGGACGTCCTGCACACCTATCCCGCCGACTACAAGCTGGTCTTCGTCGGCGACGCCGCCATGAGCCCCTACGAGATCGTCTACCCCGGCGGCAGCGTCGAGCACTGGAACGAGGAAGCGGGGCAGGTGTGGATGCAGCGCCTGCTGTCGGTCTACGCCAAGGCGGTCTGGCTGAACCCGACCCCGCCGCAATACTGGGACTACACGGAAAGCACCCGCCTGCTCCAGCGCCTGATGGGAGGCCGCATGTTCCCACTGACGCTGGAGGGGCTGGACGGGGCTATGCGGGAGTTGGGGAGGTGAGCAAACCCAGGTGGTCGATGGTGTGCCGATGACGGACGGACTGGTTGAGGCGCTGTTTTCCTGAAAAACCTTCCATTGCAATCTAAATATTTGGCTGAACAACCATTCCGGCCAATCGGGTTGCATCGCCGGAACTGCGTCCTTGAGGAAATTCAGTGATATTCAACGCCCGTATCGGTGGAAGGTTGTAAAAGCCAATCTCGGAAGCTGACTGCGGCGTAATGCGGTATTTACGTAATTTTATTTCTAGAAATATTAATATGTGAAGGGTTGTGCAGTCGAGAATTCCTGCGCTACCTCTCAATGTCATATGACGGAGGTCCGAATCTTGATCGACACGGACTTAACAGCATTTTTCACGACCAAATCAGCCCGACACAATATCAGCCGCTACCTGCTCCGTATCGTAGTTACCGCGTTGACCGCGATGGCTCTGATTGCCGTGGGTTTGGTGGTCTGGAGCATGACCGCTCAGCGGAAGTTCGCCGAAGCGGAGATGTCTCTAACCGTGAAAGCCATCGCCACCGCTCTCGATCAGCAGTTGCTCATCACCACGTCTGCGTTGGAGGGGCTTGCAGCAGCGATGGCGGTCGATGGGGATCCGGAGCGGCTTTACCAAATTTCTCAGGCCGTCAAAGATAAACACCCCTATTGGTCCCATGTAACGCTTCGAAACGCCGATGGAAGTGTGGTTTTCAGTACTGCATTTCCGTATGGAACATCGGTAAAGGCAGCTGATATCACTTCGGAGATTACCAGGGCCATTGATACCGGCCGACCGCAGATATCTCGTCTGTTGTACGGGCCAATTGCGGGTGCGCATGTCGCTGCGGTTCTTGTTCCGGCTCAAGCAAAAGACGGCAAGCGTTACGCTCTCGTTGCTGTGGTCACCGCGTCGAAATGGGAAACTCTCCTGCAAAATCAGATGATACCCGATGGCTGGGTCGCTGGGATCGTCGACCAGAACGGTGTCGTCGTCGCCCGCACACGCGCAGCCACGCAGTCTGTTGGAAAGCCGGCCCCTGCGTGGGTGCAGGAAGCCATCGTAACGGCTTCTTCCGGACATGCGACCGGACCGGCCTTGGAGGGGGAGCCGCTGTCACTTGTTTTTTCACGCTCCACGATCGCGGACTGGGCTGTAGCGTTCGCTGCACCGGATTCCCTGTTCGAGGTGCCACGGCGCCATTCGATGTGGGTTGCGATCATTGCCAGCGCTCTGGCGCTCGGCGGTGCCTCGCTGCTGGTGTTGCGTTACGCTCGTCGCCTTTCCCGATCAATTACCGAATTGGTTCAGGTGGCGGAAGCGATGCGAACGCCGGGAGAGGGACTGCCACCGCCGCCGCCAAATGATTTTGAGGAACTCTCAACTGTCTACAATACAATGCAAAGCACCAATTCTCTTCTAAGGCGGGCAGAAGAGCATCGAATAATGTCAATGCGTGAACTTCAGCATCGCGTAAAGAATGATCTTCAATCCATATCCAGCCTTCTTGTTCTTGAGGGCAGTCAGGCAAAGAACGAAGAGACATTTCGGATTATTGACGAAATGCATGGGCGGATTGAAGCGCTTCGTCTCGTTCATGCGCGCCTTTATCAAGCCAATCAAGTTTCCACGGTAGATTTGGGTGGATATTTGCGGGACCTCTGTACAAACGCGGTCAGCATTCATGGGGTTGGAGGGATGGTGACGGTTAAGTTTATTATTACGGAAGTATATGTAGATCATAACACTGCTGTTTCGCTAGGGCTCATTGCCAATGAATTCATCACGAACAGCACCAAGCACGCATTTCCAAAGGGAATTGGAGAAATTGTGCTGGAACTGGACACGCCTTGGCCTGAGAAAATTCACATGAGATTGGCGGACGACGGGGTTGGTCTTCCATTGGAGCGGACACGGAACTCGGGTATCCGCTTGATCGAAATGCTTGCTCAACAGGTCGACGCGGAACTGGCATGGACGACCGGAAATGGAACGAGCTTGAGCCTGTCCTTCCAAATTCCGTGTATGGCTGTTAATGGCCCGTAACGGCCTGTTATGATTGATGGAAATAAGATTTTATCCGCATCAATCCGCAAGAGGGCACCCGCGCTTGGCAGAAGTCCGAGGTTGCCGCACCCTGGGCCATTGGCGGAAAAGCCCGCACTACGCTGCCCCAAGCGTACGACTTTCAACGGCTTTCCGCATTCTAATCCCTATGCGGGCGATCCGGCCAAGCGTTCCCCTTTCGCATCAGATCGGCAATGAACCCAAGGGCGGAGGTGTTTGCAGGATCGGCGTTCGGCATTCCATCAAATCAGTGTGTAGCATTGCCGTATGCCTTTGAACTGACACTCGACCGCCTCGGAGTTTACCAGCTTACCCAAAATATGATTTTTATCCTATAAATTCTTCCCTTTTCCGGGTGAAATAGGAGCGTCCACCCACCCGATCCCGGAGACGCCCCATGCCCGATTGCCTGCCCCCCACCAGCCGCCCCGCCGACAGCTTCCCGCTCTGGGCCGAGGAACCGCCGGTGCCGCCCGAGGGCTCCCTCGTCCCCGGTTCGCGCTTTCATGAGGAACAGTGGATCATGGCCGCCGGCATGCTGGCGCGCGGGGCCTCCTTCATGCAGGTCGCCCGCGCCATGGGATGCAGCCGTACCACGCTGTGGCGGGCCTATTACGGGTCGAAGGCGTTCCGCCATCGCGTCTGGTGGGAGAGGCAGGCGCTGAACCGCGAATCGGATCTCCGGCTCGCCTCGCTGCGCGCCCAGGTGACGGAGCAGATCGAACGGCTGGTTTCCGCCGGTGATCCCTCCACCGTGCGCTGGCTGGCCGAGCGGCTCGGCCTGTTCAAGGAGTTCGACGTCCAGCCCGGCAAGGACGGCAGGGAGAACACCCTCGCCGCCGCTCCCTCCGCCAAATCTCCGGACCTCCCGCCCGCCGATCCGCAGCCGGCACCCCCGGCCGCTTCGGCCGACCTTGCCGACACGGCCGAACCGTTCGACGACGACTCCGTCCCTGGCGCGTTGCGCGAGCGCACGCCGCCCAACCCGGCGGAGGTCGCCGCGATTCTCGCCCGGCCGGAATCCGAAGGGCCGAAGGGCGTCTATCCCTGGACCTACAACCCCGACGATGCCTTCCCCAACCTCGGCTCGGCGCTGGAACGGCGGGGCGGGCAGGGCGCCTTCACCCGCCGCCGGTGAGCGGATGCAACGATGGAACGCTGCCCGGAAAACGGTTCACAGCGGTTCAAACGTTCCATTCACCGCCGTCGGTCCCCCCGCCCAGGCAGTCCGGCTCCATATGGAAAGACGTGTATAACGGTTGAAAAGATCAATTATCAGGAATCATATCGGCTCCCATAAGTCTTTTCAGAGGGAGTAATTCATGAGGCATGCATATTTGATCGGCCTGCTGCTGCCCCTCGCGCTGGGTACGGCGCCGTCCGCCATGGCGGCAACCGCGGCGGCGAAGGACTCTCCGGAACCGGCCGGCGAGGCGTTCGGCAACCCGCCGGTCCTGACCAACTCCGAATCGCCGCGCGTCGGTTCGCTGCTGATGCGCCAGCCGCAGGCGACCGCCCGTCCGCACGCCGGCCAGTCGCGCAATTACGACCTGTTCGTCTCCTTCACCGACGGCTACATCCGCAACCCGGCCCAGGGCCGACCGGACGCGGTGCGGCTGCGCAGCTATCGCGGCACCAACGTCGACCCCGCCCATCCCTATGTCGCGCCGACCATCGAAGCGACGCCGGGCGACACCGTCCGCATCAAGCTGCACAACCAGCTGCCGGACGATCCGAACTGCGCCAATCAGGCTGCGGCGGACATCAACACGCCGCACTGCTTCAACGGCACCAACCTGCACAGCCACGGTGTCTGGGTCAGCCCGACCGGCAACAGCGACAATGTGCTGGTGTCGATCAATCCGGGCGTCGATTTCGAATATGAATACAACATCCCGGCCGACCATCCGGCCGGCACCTTCTGGTACCACCCGCACCGCCACGGCTCGACCGCCCTGCAGGTCGGCAGCGGCATGGCCGGCGCGCTGATCATCCGCGGCGACCGCCCGCCGACCCCGGAGGCCAACGGCGACCTCGACACCCTGTTGAAGAGCCCCAAGGGCGTGCCGATGACCGAGCGGGTCCTGCTGTTCGAGCAGATTCCCTACGCCTGCACCAAGGACGGCCAGCTGAAGACCAAGTCCGACGGCTCGATCGACTGGAGCTGCGCGCCGGGCGAGGTGGGCGAGGTCGTGTCCTACCAGCAGTTCGGGCCGGGCACCTGGGAACAGTCCGGGCGCTTCACCACCGTCAACGGTCGCGTGCGCCCGATGTTCGCCAATGCCAAGACCGGTCAGGCCGAACGCTGGCGCCTGATCCATGGCGGCGTCCGCTCTCCCATCACGGTGGAGTTCCGCAAGCTGGACCCCACCGACTTCCTCCAGCGGGAGAAGACCCTGTCGGCCGCCGACCAGGACCGCTTCGCCAAGGAACGCTGCACCGGACAACCGGTGCCCTACATCCTGGCGGCCTCCGACGGCCTGACCATGGCAGAGGGGCAGGTGCGCACCAGCGTGCCGATGCAGCCGGGCTATCGTGACGACCTGCTGGTCAATTTCCCCGAACCCGGCATCTACTGCGTCGTCAACAAGCCGTCGGCGGCCAACGCCAGCCCGGACCAGACCGCCACCTCCACCGGCGTGCTCGGCTTCGTCCGGGTGAAGGGCGACCGCGTGGTCAAGGACCCGGTGAAGGAAACCATCCGCCAGCTGTCGGTCAACGCGACGAAATACGCGCCGTCGGTCGCCAAGGAGGTCATCGACGGCTTGACCGCCCGCTGCTTCGGCAAGACCATGGTCGACACCCCCTATTGCCCGCGCTTTGCCAAGTTCACCGCCCACCGGCCGATCACCGAACATGAGGTGATGAATCAGCCCAAGCAGGAACTGACCTTCTTCATCAACCTGCCGCCGGAAGGGGGCAAGCGCACCAATCCGCTGTTCCAGGTCGCCGACAGCTTCCAGGTGGTCGAGAACCCCGACGGCACCTATGGTCCGAAGGGCGCCGCCGCCTACCAGCCGAGCGTGGTCAACCGGCCGGTGGTTCTGGGCACCGCCCAGCAGTGGGAACTGGCCTCCTACTTCGTCAGCCACCCCTTCCACATCCACGTCAATCCGTTCGAGATCATCTCGATCATCGGTCCCGACGGGCGCGACGTCAGCGAGCCCGGCTCGGGCGATCCCGACTATGCCGGCATGAAGGGCGTGTGGAAGGACACCATCTGGGTGAAGAGCGACAACAGCAGCGCGCTCACCACCGACCAGCCGCCGAAGGGCGTCTACAAGGTGACCGTCCGCACCCGCTATGAGCGCTTCATCGGCGAGTATGTGCTGCACTGCCACATCCTCGACCACGAGGACCAGGGCATGATGCAGAATGTCAGCATCGGCGTGCCGGATGGCCGCGGCGGCGTCGCCGGGGCGCATCACTGACCGGTCGCGCACTCCCTCCTTCCGTCAGGCCGGGGGGCGGGAGTGCGCTCCGCCCGTTGCTGCGATCCGTCGCTGCCTCCAACCATTGAAAAAGGCCCCTGTTTGCGTCTACGGTCGCGCGTCCCCTTGGAGTGAGTGCATGCGCGATATCACCCCCGTCACGGTCGCACGCGGCGACGGCATCGGCCCAGAGATCACGGACGCGGTGCTATATGTGATGAACGCGGCCGGCGCGCGGCTGAAGGTGGAAGAGGTTCCGGCAGGCGAGGCCGTCTACAAACGGGGCCATCCCGGCGGGCTGGATGCCGCCGGCTGGGGGTCGATCCGCCGCACGCGGGTCTTCCTCAAGGGGCCGATCACCATGCCCCAGGGATATGGCAACAAGTCGCTGAACGTGGTCGCCCGCACCACGCTCGGCCTGTTCGCCAATGTCCGTCCCTGCGTGTCCTACCACCCCTATGTGCGGACCCGGCACCCGCGCATGGACGTGGTCATCATCCGCGAGAACGAGGAAGACCTCTACGCCGGCATCGAGCATCGCCAGACCGACGACGTGATCCAGTCGGTCAAGCTGATCTCGCGGCCGGGGTCGGAGCGAATCGTCCGCTACGCCTTCGACTTCGCCCGCTCCAACCACCGGCAAAAGGTGACGGCCTTCGTCAAGGACAACGTCATGAAGATGACGGACGGGCTGTTCCTGAAAATCTTCTACGAGATCGCGGCCGACTATCCGGAGATCAAGGCCGATCACATGATCGTCGACATCGGCGCCGCCCGTCTGGCCGACCAGCCGGAGCGCTTCGACGTCATCGTCACCCTGAACCTCTATGGCGACATCGTTTCCGACATCGCCGCCCAGTTGACCGGCTCGGTCGGGCTCGCCGGTTCCGCCAACATCGGCGAGACCTGCGCCATGTTCGAGGCGATCCACGGCTCCGCCCCGATGATCGCCGGGCAGGGCATCGCCAACCCGTCGGGCCTGCTGATGGCCGCGGTGATGATGCTGGTCCATATCGGCCAGGGCGACATCGCCGCGCGCATTCACAATGCCTGGCTCAAGACCATCGAGGACGGCATCCACACCGCCGACATCTACGCCCGCGGGCTGGGCCGGGTGCGTGCCGGCACCGCCGCCTTCGCCGAGGCGGTGGTGGAGCGGCTGGGCCAGACCCCGGTCACCATGCCGCCGGTCGGCTATTCGACCGCGCGTCCTGCCTATGACGGCATCAACCGGCTGGCCCCGCGCGTGCGCGCGCTGAAGGAACTGGTCGGCGTCGACGTCTTCCTGCAATGGTCCGGCGGGCTGCCGGACGATCTGGCGGAGCTGGTTCTGCCGCTCTCGACCGACGCGCTGAAGCTGACCAGCATCTCCAACCGCTCGCAGCGGGTTTGGCCGGACGGCAACGCCGACGTCTTCTGCACCGACCATTGGCGCTGCCGCTTCCTGTCGCAGCACGGCCCGGTGCAGCATGGCGCCATCGTGGAACTGCTTGGCCGCTTGGCGGAAGCGGGGATCGACTTCACCCAGACCGAGAATCTCAGCAATTTCGACGGCAAGGCCGGCTTCTCATCGCCCGGTCAGTGATCCCATGGCCGCAGCGGGAATAAACCGGCAGGGCAGGGCGTCATGACAGGTGACGACGCCCTGCCCGGACCCGACATGACCCCGCCAGACATCGACGACCGCGCCATCGCCGCGCATGTGCCGCGGCTCCGGCGCTATGCGACCGCCCTGGTGGGCAACCGGTTCGACGCCGACGACCTCGTGCAGGACTGCGTGGAGAAGGCGCTGGCCAACCGTCATGCCTTGCGTGACCCGTCGAAGCTCGGCGGCTGGCTGATGACGATCCTGCACAACCTGCACATCTCCGGCCAGCGCGGCCGGCGCCGGCGCGGCGCGGAGGTGCCGGTGGAGGATCTGGCCGACGATCTGGCGCTAAGCGCCCCGCCGGCCGACCGCGGGGCGGTGCGCGACTTCGTCCGCGCCTTCGCCCAGCTGTCCGACGAGCACCGCACCATCCTGCTGCTGACGGGAATGGAGGGGCTGTCCTACCGCGAGGTGGCGGAGGTTCTGGAACTGCCGATCGGGACGGTGATGTCGCGGCTGGCCCGGGCGCGCGAGAAATTGAGGGTCCTGCTGGACGGTGGAACCCAGCAGGTCGTCAGGAGGATCAAGTGATGAGCGGCACCAGCAATCCCGTGACCGAGGCCGAGCTTCATGCCTGGCTGGACGGAGAGTTGCCGGAGGAACGGCTGGCCGACGTCGAGCGCCACCTTGCCGACAATCCCGAGATCGCCCAGCGCTTCGAACGCTACCGTGTCCAGCGCTCGCTGCTGGGCCAGAGCTTCAGCCCGCTGATCGACCAGCCGCTGCCCGACCGCCTGACCCCGCCCTTCACCGCGCGCGACCATGCCGCTCCGGTCTCGCAACGCCGGGGCAGGGGATTTTGGTGGGGCACGGCGATCGCCGCCTCCCTCCTGATGTTCGTCGCCGGCGGCGCCGGCGGCTGGCTGCTGCGCGACCGCGTCGGCTGGCGGGCCGAGCCGCTGACCGCCGCCTTCATCGCCGATGCCGTCGCCGCCCATCGCGTCTTCTCCGTCGAAGTCCGCCATCCGGTCGAGATTGGTGTCGACGAGGAGGCCCATCTGGTGAACTGGCTGTCCAAGCGGCTGGGCAAGAACATGCGTTGCCCAAAAGTCACAAGAGGGGGCTACCAGCTGATCGGCGGGCGGCTTTTGGCCGATTCCGCTGGACCTGTGGCAATGTACATGTACGAGGATGCGGCCGGGCGTCGCATCACGTTGTATATCCGCCCCTCTCCCAATACCTCCGGTTCAGCGTTCCGCTTCGCCCAGGATGGCGGTGTGCGCGCTTTGTATTGGCAGGACAATGGGTTGGCTCTGGCCGTCGCCGGAGAAGCCGATCGGGATACCCTGTCCGGCGTCGCCGAAGAGGTCTATGGCGCGCTGAACTCGTGAGTCTACCCACGGACTTATCAACAGGAATGTTGCCGCGCCCCCCTATCGTCTGCGGCCGTCATCTGGTAGCTTCTTCACCGGCTGGCACAAAATGTTGCGGCTTATGGAAAACGGCACTAGACCGTGACCTGTTTGCCACAGCATAACCGGACACCGGATCGGGAGTACTCGGGGATGAGTTGGACGGACGAGCGGATTCAACAGCTCAAGGATCTCTGGTCCCAGGGTTTGAGCGCGAGCGAGATCGCCGACATTCTGGGAGACATCACCCGCAACGCGGTCATCGGCAAGGCCCATCGCCTGGGCTTGTCGGGCCGGCCGTCGCCCATCAAGAAGAAGCCGACGCGCGGCGCCACCATCCTTGCTCTGACGGAGCGGATGTGCAAATGGCCGGTCGGCGATCCGAAGCACCAGGATTTCCATTTCTGCGGCAAGAACGCCTTGCCTGGCATGCCCTATTGCGCGGAACACGCCGCGTTGGCCTACCAGCCCGCCTCTGGCGGCAAGAAGCGTGAGGAAGACCGGAACGTCGGCGCCGCCTGACCGGTCGACAAGCCATTCAAAAAAGCCCGCTCTCGGGGGAGAGGCGGGCTTTTTTGTTGGCAACATCCCGCGATCGGCCACGCTGGGAAGGTCTTACCGTCCCTCTGCCGCATCGCGAAGCACCAGCACCATACCCTTGTGTCCGGCGATCAGCATCGCCGCACCTGCCGGTCGATCGGGACCCTCGACCGACCACAAGGTATCGCCGACGAACACCCGTCCATGTCCATTAACGATCGGCTCGCTCAGCGTCACCGCGCGTCCGACCAGCTGCCCGGCGCGGTCATTGATCCGCTCCGCATTGCCCTCCACCGATGCGTTGCGGCGACGGGCAAGGATGATGGCGACCGAGACCGCCGCGCCTGCGGCGACGGTGAAGAATCCGGCCTCGTTGACCAGCCCCCAGTCGTGCCACAGCGCCGTCACCAGCCCGGTCAGCAGCGCCGCTCCACCGAACCAAACCAGGAAAATGCCGGGGATCACCAGTTCCGCCGCGATCAGCACGGCACCCAGCGCTCCCCACAACAAAGGCGACATTCGCTCACTCCCCGTCCGACGCGGTCGTGGTGGGCGGCACCGACCAGGGATTGCGCGGAGCGGGTGAGGGCGAGGAGGGCGGCCGGGGCGGGGTGGCATCGCGCACCAGATCGCCCAACCCCGCCAGCGCACCGGCGACGCCAGCCAGTTCCACCGGCAGTATCATGGTCTTCTGGTTGGGGGACGCGGCAAAGGCCTTCAAGGCCTCCATGTATTTCTGGCCGAGGAAATAACCCAGCGTCTGGTTCGACCCTTGGGCCACCGCCTCCGACACCAGACGGGTGGCCTTGGCCTCCGCCTCCGCCAGGCGCTCGCGTGCTTCGGCCTCCAGCTTGGCGGCTTCCAGCTTGCCCTGGGCGATGCGGATCTGGCTTTCCTTCTCGGCGTCGGCCTCCAGGATCTGGGCGCGGCGGAGGCGCTCGGCCTTCAACTGCCGGCCCATCGCCTGGACGATGTCTTCGGGCGGGGTGATGTCGCGCAGCTCGATGCGGGTCACCCGCACGCCCCAGGAGGCCGTGGCCTCGTCCACCGCGCGCAGAAGGCTGGCGTTGATCGCCTCGCGCTGGCTCAGCAGCTCGTCCAGGTCCATGGAGCCCATCACCGTGCGGATGGTGGTCATCGCCAGTGTCTGGGTCGCCCGCTGCAGGTCGTTGACCTCATAGGTCGACTTCATCGGGTCCATCACCTGGAAATACAGGACGCCGTCGGCGGTCACCGCGGCATTGTCCTTGGTGATGACGCTCTGCGACGGCACATCCACCACCGTCTCGCGCATGTCCACCTTGGCCCGCACAGAACTGATGATCGGAAAGATCACGTTGAAGCCGGGATGCAGCGTTTCCTGATAACGGCCCAACCGCTCGACGATGAAGTTGAAGCCCTGGGGGACGATGCGGACGCTGGTGATCGCCAGGATGACGACCAGCACGAACGCTGCGATAACCAGAATTCCGAGTTCCATCGATGGCCGCTCCTGACATGGGCGGACGCCGCGCCGGGCGTCCTCCGCCCATCATGAGGCAATTCGCGGAGGCTGCAAATCCCGCCTCCGCCGCGATGATCCGTCTCAATAATCCTGGGTGTCGTGCTTCAGCCGGACCAGTTCGCCATTCAGCAGCGACAGCATCAGCTGCACGACCATCTCGTGGACGATCACCGTATGGTGGTTGCCGGTCTCCTGCATCGCCTTGCGCAGCGCATCGCGCACGGCCGGCACGCCGGTGACGTCGATCAGCACATCCAACTGCTCGCCCAACTGCGCCAGCTCGTGGAAATTGGTGGTGGTCTTCACACCGCGATGGTGCGCAAGCCGCATACCCGGCGCCTCGGGATCGAGGTCCGCCACACCCAGCAACTCGACGAATGGGGCGGCCAGCAACTTGCGCAGCAGCGGCGTTCCGGTCTCGCCGGCGCCCACGACGGCGACACGGAACAGATTGTTGGGCATCGGGTTCGGTCCTTTCACGAATTGGGCACGAAAAAAGCGGGGAGCCGAAACTCCCCGCCCGAACCCTAGCTGAGCCGCCGTCCGGTTTGACCCGGACGCGGCGTCGCACCCTGTGAAGTATAAGCGCTGGACAGAGACGGCGCCGGCCTTACGACCAGGCGGCCATCTTCTTTTCCAGGTTGTCCGACAGCTTGTGCAGGAACTGCTTGGTGGTCAGCCACGGCTGCTGCGGGCCGATCAGGATGGCGAGATCCTTGGTCATGAAGCCGGACTCGACGGTCTCGACGCAGACGCGCTCCAGCGTCTGGGCAAACTTGATCACGTCCGGGGTGTTGTCGAACTTGCCGCGGTAGGCCAGACCCTGGGTCCAGGCATAGATCGAGGCGATCGGGTTGGTCGAGGTCTCCTTGCCCTTCTGGTGCTCGCGATAGTGGCGGGTCACCGTACCGTGGGCGGCCTCGGCCTCGACGGTCTTGCCGTCCGGCGTGACCAGGACCGAGGTCATCAGGCCGAGCGAGCCGAAGCCCTGCGCCACGACGTCCGACTCAACGTCGCCGTCGTAGTTCTTGCAGGCCCACACGAAGCCGCCTTCCCACTTCAGGGCCGAGGCGACCATGTCGTCGATCAGGCGGTGTTCGTAGACCAGGCCCTTGGCCTTGAACTGGTCGGCGTAGGTCTCGTCGAAGACCTTCTGGAAGATGTCCTTGAAGCGGCCGTCATAGGCCTTCAGGATCGTGTTCTTCGTCGACAGATAGACCGAGTAGCCGCGCTCCAGGCCGTACATGAAGCTGGAGTGGGCGAAGCCCTCGATCGAATCGTCGAGGTTGTACATGCCCATTGCCACGCCGGCGCTCGGGTAATCGAACACCTCGTGCTCGATCTGCTGGCTGCCGTCGGCCGCTTCCCACTTGATCGTCATCTTGCCCGGGCCGGGAACGACGAAGTCGGTGGCCTTGTACTGGTCGCCGAAGGCGTGACGGCCGATGATGATCGGCTTGGTCCAGCCCGGGACGTAGCGCGGAACGTTGGAGCAGACGATCGGCTCGCGGAAGACGGTGCCGCCCAGGATGTTGCGGATCGTGCCGTTCGGCGACTTCCACATCTTCTTGAGGTTGAACTCCTTCACCCGAGCTTCGTCCGGGGTGATGGTCGCGCACTTCACGCCGACGCCATACTGCTTGATGGCGTTCGCGGACTCGACGGTGACCTTGTCGTCGGTCTTGTCGCGGTTCTCGATGCCGAGGTCGTAGTACTTCAGGTCGATGTCGAGGTAGGGCAGGATCAGCTTGTCTTTGATGAACTGCCAGATGATGCGCGTCATCTCGTCGCCGTCGAGTTCGACGACCGGATTGGCTACCTTGATCTTGGTCATGGGTGCGAGATCTCCCCGAACGGGTAAGGGCGTTGTCATTCCTTGGGAGCCGGGCGCGTCGTCCAGCGGGCGCTTGTTGCCGGGGAGCATGCCGCTTGGGTGGCTCCCCGGTACCCCGGGCGGAAATCAATCGCGGTTATATAGCATCGCCCCGTGACGGAAAGGAAGGCACGGCGGTGGCTTAGGCGTCGATGTCGCATGATTCCGCTTGCAACGCAGCCCCGCAGCCGGCCATGATGGTCAATTGGTATTACCGGTTGGCCGGATCGAGCCGTTTTGGCGGCGGAATGCCGTCCAAGAACTGCAAATCCGGCCCTTTGTGCGGTCAGGCCGCCGACTCCGGGGTGCGAGACGGCCGCAACTCCGCCGATTGGCCGGCCGATGCGCCGGCAATGTCCCGTTCCGCATTCAGCATGTAGTCGCGTGTCAGCGGCACGGCGCCCAGCGAGCGGGCGACCTGCACTTGGAACACCATATGGCCCTGCAGGCGGAAAGCCAGTTCGGCGCCGACCAGATAGAACTCCCACATCCGGCAGAAGCGCTCGTCATACAGTGCCTTCGCCTCCTCCCAATGGGCGGTGAAGCGGGCCCGCCAGTGGCGCAAGGTCTCGGCGTAATGCAGGCGCAGAACCTCCAGGTCGGTGGCCAGCAGGCCGGACCGCTCGATGACCGGCAGCACCTCCGACAGGGCAGGGGAATAGCCGCCGGGGAATATGTATTTCCGGATCCAGGGGTTGGTGCTTGCCGGTCCGTCCAGCCGACCGATGGAATGGATCAGCGCCACGCCCTCGTCGTTCAGCATGTCGCGCACCGCGTCGAAGTAGTTGCGGTATTGCGGCACCCCGACATGCTCGAACATGCCGACCGAGACGACGCGGTCGAAGGCCCCGCGATGGGCGGCGGCGAACTCGCGATAGTCGCGCAGTTCGAAGGTGACCCGGTCGGACAGCCCTGCCTCTTCCGCCCGCTGGCGCGCCACGGCGAGCTGTTCCGACGACAGGGTGATGCCGGTCACCCGCGCTCCGGTGTGCCGCGCCAGATAGAGCGCCATGCCGCCCCAGCCGCAGCCGATGTCGAGCACCCGCATGCCGGGCACGATCAGCAGCTTGGCGGCGATGTGCCGCTTCTTGGCCTCCTGAGCCTCGTCCAGCGACAGACCGGGCTCCGCGAAATAGGCGCAGGAATACTGCATGTCCCGGTCGAGGAACAGCTGGTAGAACTGGCGTGACAGGTTGTAATGGTGCTCCACATTCTGGCGGGAACGCCGCATCGGGTTGTATTGCTGCACGCGACGCAGCAGCGGCGACAGCGACTCCAGGGCGCGGCCCAGCGCCCCCTGCACCTCGGCACCGCTCATCAGCATCGACAGCAAATCGTAGATGCCGCCGCCTTCGATCGAAAAACGGCCGTTCATATAGGCTTCGCCGAACCGCAGGCGCGGATTGATGAGCAGGTCGCGCTCCACGGCGCGGTCGTGAAGGCGGAGGGTCAGGTTTGGTGACCCGGATCCGATCCGATGGTGCTTCCCATCGGCCGTAATGAGATTGAGGGTTCCGTCGCCCTTGGCGGCGGCAAGCAGACGAACCAGCAGCATGCCGAACTCCTTCCGCGGTGCCGTTCCAAGCATGGCGCGCAGGAAGGGGTGCGACAATTCGTCAATCGGTCAGAACTGCTACCCAATTGGGTATTGCGGACGTATGCACACAGTCATGTCTGTCGTTGCTGCCGCCTGCCCAGAACGCGGAAAACCGCCCGGCCCCGAATGGGGCGGGCGGTTTCCGGACGAGCGGTACGACGTGCCGCCAAAATCCCAAAGGCGTCTTCGGGACTTCAGCCGCAGAAGAGCGATCAGCCCTCCTCTTCCTCGGTCGCGGTCTCTTCGACGTAGGTCTCTTCTTCCTCGTCCTCGTCGCGCAGGTCGGCGGCAGTGATCATGCCACCACGCTGGGCCTGCAGCTCGGCCTCTTCGGCCGAACGGGCGACGTTGACCGTGACCGTGATCGACACTTCCGGATGCAGGACGACGCGCAGCTTGAACAGACCCAGGGTCTTGATCGGGGTGTCGATCTGGACCTGCTTGCGGTCGGTCTTGTAGCCGGCGGCGGTCAGCGCGTCGGAGACGTCGCGGGTGGTCACGGAACCGTACAGGACGCCGGTCTCGGCGGCCTGACGGATCACGACGACCGACACGTTGTCCATCTTGGTCGCAACCTGCTCGGCGTCCTTGCGGCGCTCCAGGTTCACGGCCTCAAGGTGGGCCTTCTGCTTCTCGAAGACGGCCAGGTTCGCCTTGGTGGCGCGCATGGCCTTCTTCTGCGGCAGCAGATAGTTGCGGGCGAAGCCGGGACGCACATTCACGACCTGACCCATCTGGCCGAGCTTCTCGACCCGCTCCAGCAGAATAACTTCCATCACTCGTCCTCCTGACCGGGGGCCGCGGGGGAAAACCGGCGGCGCAGCCCGATCCATTGCTCGATCATGCCCAGGCCGACCAAAAGCAGGATCGGCCACCCGAAGAGAAACAGCATCATGTAAAAGCCAACCAGGATCAGCGTGCGCGCCGATTTGCTGCTGGCGAATACATGGACCACCGAAAGTCCGGCAAAGGCGAAGGGTACCGCCAGGATCAGAGCCAGATTGACCGCCAGGAACCCGAAGGTTCCCGGTACGGCCGAGGCCGCCGCGACCGCGACCGCGAACAGCGGCGCCAGCCAATGCGGCAATTCCAGCTCGGCCAGACGCATGGCAGGGCGCCGGTTGCGGCCGAACCGCATCAGCGCCCCCTGCGCCAGCACCGCGTTGACGATCGTCATGACAAGCCATGAGACCGCAACCAGCCCCGGCAGGACGGCCGCTACCCAGAATTCCTCGGGATCCGGAACCGGCTGGCCCTGCGAACGGAACGCCGGCTCGACGACTCGGGCCAGGGTCTGCCGCATCAGCCCTTCCAACCCACCGGGCTGGTCGAGCGTCAGGATCACCGCGGCGAGCAGCGCCGCCACGCCCATCCCGGTCAGGCCCATCAGGACCCGGCCGGGCGGATACCATTCCAGGGATCCATCCTCCCGCGTGCGCGCCAGCAGCGACTGCCGCACCACCAGGATTGCCGGGGCGGCCCCGGTCACCAGGTAGGACAGCGCCACCAGCATACTGCCGGAGGTGCCCAGCATCACCGCGGCGGCACCGGCCAGACCGGCCAGCATCACCGCCGGCGCCCCCAGCCACAGCCCCGTCAGGAACAGCGGCAGGGGGGCCAGATAGCCCAGGATCAGCGCACCCATCCCGCCGAACGTCACCGACAGGTAGAAGAATGCGCTTGCCAGACCGCCGCCGACGGCGACCACCAGCGGTACGGCCGGACCCAAGGCCATGGAAACCCCTTGAAGAACCTTCACCGAAACAGTTCGGCCGTTGCCGGGCTTACTTCACCACGTAGGGGAGAAGGGCCAGGAAACGGGCGCGCTTGATGGCGCGGGCCAGTTCACGCTGCTTCTTCGTCGAGACCGCGGTGATGCGGCTCGGGACGATCTTCCCGCGCTCGGAGATGAAGCGGGACAGCAGCTTGACGTCCTTGTAGTCGATCGCCGGAGCATTCGCGCCCGAGAACGGGCAGGTCTTGCGGCGACGGAAGAACGGGCGGCGTGCGCCGCCGGTGCGGGCCGGAGCGCCCGTGGTCTGCTTGTCGGACATTTACGCGGTCTCCCCTTCGGCGGCGGCAACGTTTTCCTGGCGGCGCGGCGGACGCGGGCCACGGTCGTCGAAGCGACGCGGACCACGGTCGCCACGATCGCCGCGCTCACCACGCTCGTTGCGGCTCTGCATCATCGCCGACGGGTTGGCATCGAGGGCGTCGACACGCACGGTCATGAAGCGCAGCACGTCTTCGCTGATGCTCATGTTCCGCTCCATCTCGGCGACGGCGGCGGCCGGCGCGTCGATGTTGAAGAGGGTGTAGTGACCCTTGCGGTTCTTCTTGATCTTGTAGGTGAGGGTCTTCAGACCCCAATATTCGCTCTTGGCGATCGTGCCGCCGTTGTCGCGAACGATCTGGGCGAACTGCTCAGAGAGCTGCTCGGCCTGGGCGGCCGAAATGTCCTGGCGCGCGATCAGCACGCACTCGTAAAGTGCCATTGCACTCCCCATGGCTGTTCATGGTCCGGCGCTGCGCCCCATCCCTCATGGATCGGATCAGCTGCCCGGGCCTAGCCGACGGCGGACCGCCGGCAAGGAGTTATGAAGCGGCGCAGTATGCACAGGCCGGCGGTGGTAGCAAGCGGAAATCCGGGCCGGGCTGCGCCACCTTTCGGAAAAATCTATTCGCGTTATAGAGAGCTGCCCGGATGACCCCCGCCGCGCTGCTCTGGGCATGGGTTGGGCGGGGCGGAGCAGGGGTGGCTATCGCGCGGGATAAGCTCCGGCGCATTTGACCGAAGTGCATTGGATCGCTCCAGGCGCCATGTTCAGCCTGCCGTTTACGGCGGAGCTTGCGGTGTGTCGCTCGACCACGCGCTCCGTCCGCGGCGCTGACAGCCCGGTGCCTGGAGTAGCCATGCGCAAGAACATGTTGCCGTATCATGTCGTGGAACTGAGGGGGCTGGCCTGCATCCTGCTGGTCGCGTACCACGTGGTCGGTATTCCCGGGGCCGGCATGCAGGTGGCGGAGGGGTCGGTCTACCGCTACGCCACCGACAGCTTCGAACTGATCCGCATGCCGCTCTTCACCTTCATTTCAGGGCTCGTCTACGCCTTGAACCCGGCCAGGGGCGACCGGCTGAGCACCTTCTTCGTCAAGAAGCTGCGCCGGCTGGGCTTTCCGTTCCTGGTGGTGTCCACTCTCTTCTATCTGCTGCAGACGCATGCACCGGGTGCGAACGGAACAGCGGCCCCCGATTCGATGTGGCGGATCTACGTCTTTTCCTATGCCCACTTCTGGTATCTGCAGGCGCTGTTCCTGATCTTCACGGGCGTCGCGCTGCTCGACGCGCTGCACGCGATGGACCGGCCAGGGGGCTTTGTGCTCGCCATGGCGGCTGCGGTGGTCATGTGCCTGACGGTCCATGTCGACTCGAACGTCTTGTCGGTGAACGAGGCCTGCTTCCTGTTGCCGCACTTCCTGCTGGGGGTGGGGGTGACCCGCTTCCGCGCCATGGTTTCCCGGTCGGCGATGGTTGGCGGCGCCGCTGCCGCGCTCGCCATCGGCGTTGCCCTGCATCAGGCGTCGCTGTGGGGCTATCTGCCCCATTTCGGCTGGAACAGCGGTGTCGCGCTGCTGTGCGGGATGGGTGGAGCGGTGACGCTGCTGCATGCCATGCCGTCGGGCCGGGTTTTCCGGATGGTGGGAGCCTCCTCCTACGCCATCTACCTGCATCACGCCCTGTTCGCCGCCGGCGCGCGGGTGGTGCTGCACCGGCTGGACGCCGGGGATGGCGTGATTTTCTGCGTGGCGCTGATCGCCGGCCTGATCGGCCCGATGGTGCTGGAGGCGTTGGCACAGATCAGGCCCTGGACCAGGGTGGCGCTGGTGGGCAAGGCATGACCGCGGCGCTTTGATTTGCGCCGCAGCATAAGGCGCAAGACCCGCAAGACCCGATTTGCGGCACGTCTGGGTCAGCCCACGAACAACCCCTTCCGCACGGCGGTTTTTCGTGGGCCTTCTGCGTCAATACGTGGCCTTTTATCGCACCATTGTCGCTTTGGTCATCGCGCGTCGCTTGACTTGCTCAAAAGTGAGGGTATGACTGTCGCCCAATCCATGGTGCCGCCGCAGGGGCGGGGCGCATTCATCCAGGGTTTCACCGAAGCATGACCAGGGCGTTCGTCTTTCCGGGGCAGGGCAGCCAGGCTGTCGGCATGGGCCGCGAACTCGCCGAAGCGTTCGAAGTCGCTCGTCACACCTTCGAAGAGGTGGACGACGCGCTGAACCAGCGGCTGTCGCGACTGATGGTCGAAGGCCCGGAGGCCGACCTTACCCTGACCGAGAACGCGCAGCCCGCCCTGATGGCGGTCAGCGTCGCGGTGATGCGGGTTCTGGCGAGCGAGGGCGGGGTCGACCTGTCCAAGCATGCCACCTTCGTCGCCGGCCACTCGTTGGGCGAATATTCGGCGCTCTGCGCCGCCGGTGCCTTTTCGCTGGGCGACACAGCGCGCCTGCTGAAGCTGCGCGGGCAGGCGATGCAGAAGGCGGTTCCGGTCGGCAAGGGCGCCATGGCGGCCCTGCTGGGCGCCGACCTGGATCAGGCGCAGGCCATTGCCGCCGACGCCGCCCAGGGCGAAGTGTGCAGCATCGCCAACGACAACTCTGTCGGGCAGGTGGTGATTTCCGGCAGCGCCGACGCCATCGACCGTGCCATTGCCCTGGCGGCGGAACGCGGGCTGAAGCGCTCGGTGCGCCTGCCGGTGTCTGCTCCCTTCCATTGCTCGCTGATGCAGCCGGCCGCCGATGCGATGGCGGAGGCTCTGGCGAACGTCACGATCTCCGCTCCGGTGGTTCCGGTGGTGGCGAACGTCACCGCCTCGGCGGTTTCGGACCCCAACGCCATCCGCCGCCTGCTGGTCGAACAGGTGACCGGCATGGTCCGCTGGCGCGAATGCGTGCTCTATATGAAGGAGCAGGGTGTCGAGCGGCTGGTCGAGGTCGGGTCGGGCAAGGTGCTCGCCGGGCTGACCAAGCGCATCGACAAGGATCTGGCGGCGGTCTCGGTCGGAACGCCGGCCGATGTCGAGTCGTTCCTGAAGACCCTGTGACCACATCAGCCCCGTGATACATCAGCCTCGTGAGGCCATCCATGTTTGACCTGACCGGCAAGTCGGCCCTCGTCACCGGCGCGTCCGGCGGCATCGGCGCGTCGATCGCCCGTGCGCTGCATGCCCAGGGCGCCGCCGTCGCGCTGTCCGGCACCCGCGTCGCCCCGCTGGAGGCCCTGGCCGCCGAGTTGGGCGAGCGCGCCTTTGTCGTGCCCGGCAATCTGTCGGAGGCCGCGGCGACCGAGCAGCTGTTCAAGGACGCCGAGGCGGCCCTGGGCAAGATCGACATCCTCGTCAACAATGCCGGCCTGACCCGCGACCAGATCGCGATGCGCCTGAAGGACGAGGACTGGCAGTCGGTCATCGACGTGAACCTGACGGCGGCCTTCCGCCTGTCGCGGGCCGCCATGCGCGGCATGATGAAGCGCCGCTGGGGCCGCATCGTCAATATCACGTCGGTCGTCGGCGTCACCGGCAATCCGGGGCAGGCCAACTATGCCGCGTCCAAGGCCGGCCTGATCGGCATGTCCAAGTCGCTGGCCGCCGAGCTGGCCTCGCGCAACATCACCGTCAACTGCGTCGCGCCGGGGTTCATCACCACGGCCATGACCGACGCCCTGAACGACGAGCAGAAGCAGAAGCTGCTCCCCGCCATTCCGGCCGGCCGCATGGGCCAGCCGGACGAGATCGCCGCCGGGGTCGTGTACCTCGCGAGCGAGGAGGCCGCCTACGTCACCGGCCAGACGCTGCACATCAACGGCGGCATGGCCATGATCTGATGAGGATCCGACGGGGCGGCATCGTCACGTGTGAAGAACGGCGCCAACCGGGCTCCCTCGCGGGTGCTGGTCAAGGCTGCTGAAATGTGTTATCGGACGGGGCTTTTCGCGGCAGGACGGCACGTTCTTCGCGTGTTGCTCCGACCGGATTATCCCGAGCGGTTTCAAGGATTGGAAGGTCTTAAAAGATGAGCGACATCGCCGAGCGCGTGAAGAAGATCGTTGTGGACCACCTGGGTGTCGAGGAGTCGAAGGTGGTGGAGAACGCCTCCTTCATCGACGATCTGGGCGCCGACAGCCTCGACACCGTCGAGCTGGTCATGGCCTTCGAGGAAGAGTTCGGTGTCGAGATCCCGGACGACGCCGCGGAGAAGATCCTGTCGGTGAAGGATGCCATCGACTTCATCAAGGCCAACGCCGCCGCCTGATCGGGCCGCGGGCATTGAGCCCCCGAGGGCCAGGCGAACCGCAATTGCGATACCAGCAGCGCGGGGCCTGGCCGTCGACGACCAGATCGTCGACAGTTTATTCGAGGAAAGGTCAAGGAACAGCCTCATGAGACGTGTCGTCGTCACCGGACTCGGTATGGTCACGCCGCTCGGCGTCGGCCACACGCTGAACTGGGAGCGGCTGATTTCCGGAACGTCGGGAATCCGCGGCATCACGGGGTTCGATGCTTCGGACCTGGCCTCCAAAGTCGCCGGGCAGCTCCCGCGCGGAACGGGTGAAGGCGAGTTCAACGCCGACTCCTTCGTTTCGCCGAAGGATCAGCGCAAGATGGATGATTTCATCATCTTCGCCATCGCCGCGGCGCAGGAAGCAATCAAGGATTCGGGTTGGATTCCCCAGACCGATGAAGAGCGCGAGCGGACCGGCGTCATGGTCGGTTCGGGCATCGGCGGCCTTCCGGGCATCGCCGACGGCGCCGTGACCCTGCATGAAAAGGGTCCGCGCCGCCTGTCGCCCTTCTTCATCCCCGGCTGCCTGATCAATCTGGCCTCCGGCCACATTTCGATCCAGCACGGCTTCAAGGGCCCCAACCACGCGGTCGTCACCGCCTGCTCGACAGGCGCGCACGCCATCGGCGATGCCGCCCGTCTGATCATGTGGGATGATGCCGACATCATGGTCGCCGGCGGCACGGAAGCGGCGGTCAGCCGTCTCGGTGTCGGCGGTTTCGCCGCCATGCGCGCGCTGTCCACCAACTTCAACGACACGCCCGAAAAGGCCTCGCGTCCCTATGACAAGGACCGCGACGGCTTCGTTATCGGCGAGGGTGCCGGTGTCGTCGTGCTGGAAGAGTTGGAGCACGCCAAGAAGCGCGGCGCCACCATCTATGCCGAGGTCGTCGGTTACGGCCTGTCGGGCGACGCCTACCACATCTCCGCCCCGGCGGAAGACGGCAATGGCGGTTTCCGCGCCATGAAGGGTGCGCTGAAGCGCGCCGGCCTGAACCCGTCCGACATCGATTACGTCAACGCCCACGGCACCTCGACGCCGCTCGGCGACGAGATCGAGCTGGGTGCGGTGAAGCGCCTGTTCGGCGACGCCATGAACAATCTGGCGATGTCCTCCACCAAGTCGGCCATCGGCCACCTGCTGGGGGCCGCCGGTGCGGTCGAGGCGATCTACTCGATCAAGGCGATCAACCACGGCATCGTGCCGCCCACGCTGAATCTCGACAACCCGTCGGAAAGCTGCATGGGCGTCAATCTGGTGCCGAAGGTCGCGCAGGAGCGCCGCGTGCGTGCGGCGCTGTCGAACTCCTTCGGGTTCGGCGGCACCAACGCCTCGCTGGTGTTCAAGGAATTCGCGTAAGCGAAGCTCCCACCGACGTTGCGGTCTGCAGTCTTCAAGAGGTGAGCGATGGGCTGGGGTCTCCGGATTTTCGCGGGGACGCTGGCCCTCGCGGTCGGTGCGGCGGGCGGAATCGGCGTCTGGGGTTACCAGCGCTATTCGGCCCCCGGCCCATTGGAGCAGGCTGAGACGGTCGTCATCCCGCGCGGCAGCGGGCTTGAGGCCATTGCCATCACGCTGGGCGACTCCGGCGTGATCGGTTCGCCGCTGGTGTTCGTCGCCGCGGCCAAGCTGTCCGGCACCTTCCGTGAGTTGAAGGCCGGCGAATACCAGTTCCCCGCAGGAATCAGCATCGAAGGTGTCCTGGAGCAGATGCGCCAGGGCCGCACCGTCGTGCATCGCCTTACCGTGCCGGAAGGGCTGACCTCGGCCCAAGTGGTGGCGCTTCTGGAACGGGAAACCATGCTGACCGGCAACCTCGCGAAGCCGCCGAAGGAAGGCTCGCTTCTGCCGGAGACCTACCACTACGCCTATGGCGACAGCCGCAGCACCCTGATCGAGCGGATGCAGACGGCGATGACCCAGACCTTGGCGGAGGCGTGGAAGACCCGCGACCAGAACCTTCCCTTCGAGACGCCGCAGCAGGCGCTGACCCTCGCGTCCATCGTCGAGAAGGAGACTGGCATCGCTGCCGAGCGGCCCAGGGTGGCGGGGGTTTTCGTCAACCGGCTGGAGGCCGGTATGAAGCTGCAGTCGGACCCGACGGTGATCTACGCGCTGTCCGATGGCAGTGGAGAACTCGGCCGGGCGCTGACCCGCAACGACTGGAAGTTCGAATCGCCCTACAACACCTATGTGGCGACCGGCCTGCCGCCGGGTCCCATCGCCAATCCGGGCAAGGCGTCGATCCAGGCGGTGATGAAGCCGGAACGGCACGAGTTCCTGTATTTCGTCGCCGACGGCACCGGCGGCCATGTCTTCGCCAAGTCGCTGAGCGACCACAACCGCAACGTCGCCAAATGGCGCGAAGTTCAGCAGAGCCGGCAGCCCGACCACGGCGAAACGTCATCGGAATGACGGCCGGGGAGTGCGGCGGTCTGCGGCGGAGGGCCGATAACGAACCGCTTGGTTGCGTGTATGTCGCGAATTGTGCAGTCTTCGCATCGCAGCAAGCCCAACCACCATCCCCGGGGAGATGTGATGAGCGTGGATGTCGAACAGCGCATCCGTGACCGCGCCTATGCGATCTGGCTGGACGAGGGCCGTCCCCACGGCCGTGACGCCGACCACTGGTTCCAGGCCGAGCGCGCGATTCTGGCCGAAGCGGCGGCCGTTGCCGACGTCGCCCCGGTCGTTGCGGTGGTGAAGGCCCCGCGCAAGACCACCAATGCGAAGCCGCGGGCAGCGGTGAAGTCCATCGGACCGGAAGCCACGACTTCCGAGCCCCCCAAGGCGCGCAAGCCACGCAGCCGCAAGCCGGCTTCCGTCTGACCGGAGTTCGACGGAGCCCGCCGGGGTCAGGCGGCGTTGGAGGCCTGCGGCAATTCCAGGTTCGAGACGACCATCACCCCGGCGGTCGTGCCGTAGTTCTTGCGGGCGGCGCGCAATGCCTCCAGCGCCTCGATCAGGCTTTCCTCGGCGAAGCCCGGGGCCAGTCCGGCCAGTTCCCGCTCCGTCAAGTCGATGAAGGCGTCCAGCAGGCGCGCATGGATGCGGCTGGCCAAGCGGACTTCATCGGCGACCTTCTGTGCGGGCATGGGTAGCTCCCTTGGTGTCGTGTGGGTCTAATGATCGGTAGAGCGTCTTCTCGGGATCGGATGGTCCCGCGAGGCCGATTAGGCGTCGAATAGGGTTAAAAGAACTTTAAATGCGAGATAACTCCGGCAGGAATTAAGAATTACCACTTCGGATTCTGTCGAACCGACGATTGCCTGCCGTTTTTGTGACCGGATCACGCTTCCCTTCTAACCGCCATCAAAGAACTTCAGTGACCGGCCCTGTTCGACGGCTCCGGGGCTCCGGAATGTGCCGTGGTCCGGCATGTCATCGATGGACACCGCCAAAGGGGGGCGGCAGTTCATGAAGTGGATTTCATGGATGAGTCAGGTTGGGGACAGGGCGGCCGGGCTATTGTCCTTCTTGTGACGCGGTCGGGCCAGCCCCCCTGATATACCGGCCCGTCACGAGAGCGTCTTCTTATCTGGTGTCTCTTCCCGATGGTCCCCTGCCATCGGATATGACCGTCCGGTTCTCCCGTTTGCCTCCGGACGGTACCTATCGGCGGAGCGCGTCCGTGGCCAAATCCAAGGCCGACGTTGCCCCCCACCATAGGCCCCTGGCCTCGGGTGCGCTCCGCCGTCCCTTCTTTTCTCAGATGCCGTTCAGTGGCCTTGACGTGGCTGGGTCCACCCGGCTTTCTGGAAGCCGTCGAAGGCTTTCCCGGTAGCGTCCCGCCCGTGCGTCCCGCCATCCTGTTTCCGCTGTTCAAACCGGTCACGGCACTCCCCGGCCTCGGCCCCCGTCTGGGCAAGCTGGTGGAGAAGCTTGCCGGCGCCCACGTCGTCGACCTGCTGTGGCATCTGCCCTGCGGCGTCGTCGACCGCCGCTTCTCGCCGAAGATCGCGCAGGCGCCACACGGGCGCATCGCCACCCTGACCGTGCGCATCGATTCGCACGCTCCGCCGGTGAACCCGCGCCATCCCTACAAGATCCGCTGCACCGACGAGACCGGCGTGTTGGAGCTGGTCTATTTCCATGTCCGTGGCGACTGGCTGTCGAAGCAGATCCCGGCCGGCACCACCATGGTGGTCTCCGGCAAGGTGGAGTGGTTCAACGACACCGCCCAGATCACCCATCCCGACGCCGTCGTCCCGGTCGATGCCAAGGATGAGCTGGAACTGGTGGAGCCGGTCTATCCGATGACCGCCGGCCTGCTGGCCAAGACCTTGCGCAAGGCGGTGCGCGCTGCGCTCAACGACATTCCGGCGCTCGACGAATGGCAGGACCCGGCATGGCTCGCCCGTCGGCAATGGCCGACCTGGGCCGAGGCGCTGAAGCGCGCCCACACGCCGGAGGACGAGGGCGATCTTGCCGCCACCGCACCGATCCGCTGCCGCCTCGCTTATGACGAGCTGCTGGCGAACCAGCTGGCGCTGATGCTGGTGCGGGCGAGCCAGCGGCGCTTGGCCGGGCGGTCTACCGAGGGTGACGGCAGGCTCCGCCAAGCGGCGCTCGCGGCGCTGCCCTTCTCGCTGACCGGTTCGCAGGCGGCGTCTCTGGAAGACATCTACGCCGACATGGCTGCGGAGCGGCGGATGCTGCGGCTCCTCCAGGGGGACGTCGGCAGCGGCAAGACCGTGGTCGCGCTGATGGCGATGCTGAACGCGGTGGAGACCGGCGCCCAGGCCGCGCTGATGGCCCCCACCGAGATCCTGGCCCGCCAGCATGCCGAAAGCCTCGCGCCGCTGTGCAAGGCCGCCGGCGTGGAGATCGGCCTGCTGACCGGCCGCGACAAGGGCAAGGCACGTCAGGCCGTGCTCGACCGGCTGGCGTCGGGCGAGCTGCCGCTGCTGGTCGGCACCCACGCCCTGTTCCAGGAGGATGTCGCCTTCAAGGATCTGGCGTTGGCGGTGATCGACGAACAGCACCGCTTCGGCGTCCATCAGCGCCTGCAGCTGTCGGCCAAGGGCCGGGCGGTGGATGTGCTGGTGATGACCGCCACTCCGATTCCGCGCACGCTGACGCTGACCGCCTATGGCGACATGGACGTGTCGCGCCTGACCGAGAAGCCGGCCGGCCGCAAACCGGTGCAGACCGTCACCATCGCGCTCGACCGGCTGGAGGAGGTGGTCCACGGCATCCAGCGCAAGGTGTCGGAAGGCGCGCGGGTCTATTGGGTCTGCCCGCTGGTCGACGAATCGGAACAGAGTGACCTCGCCGCCGCCACCGAGCGCCACGCCTTCCTGCGCGCCACCTTCGGCGATCGGGTCGGGCTGGTCCATGGCAAGATGCGCGGGCCGGACAAGGACGCGGTGATGGCCGCCTTCGCCGAGGGCAGCCTGGACGTGCTGGTCGCCACCACGGTGATCGAGGTGGGTGTCAATGTGCCCGAGGCGACCGTGATGGTGATCGAGCATGCCGAGCGCTTCGGCCTCGCCCAGCTCCATCAGTTGCGCGGCCGGGTCGGGCGCGGCGAGAAGCCGTCGAGCTGTCTGTTGATGTTCGATTCGAACCTGACGGAGACGGCCCGGGCGCGGCTGAAGACCCTGCGCGACACCGAGGATGGCTTCGTCATCGCCGAAGAGGATCTGCGCCTGCGCGGCGCTGGCGAGGTGCTGGGCACGCGCCAGTCGGGGCTGCCCGGCTTCCGGATGGCCGACCTCGCCGTGCATGGCGACCTGCTGGCGGTCGCACGGGACGATGCCCGGCTGGTGGTGGACCGCGACCCCGACCTCGCCAGCCCGCGCGGGCAGGCGTTGCGGACCCTGCTCTACCTGTTCGAGCGCGACGCGGCGGCCAAGACCTTGCGGTCGGGGTGATCGTCGCCGCCTTCCTGGTTGGGGCCATCCTGGTCGGGGCCGGCCGGCGGCTCCACCAGCGTCGGGCGCCGCTCGGGCGGGACGACGATGCCGCCGGACATCACCAGCTTCAGCCCGTCTTCGACGCTCATGTTTAGCACGGTCACCTCGCGTCGCGGCACCATCGCCAGATAGCCGGCGGTGGGCGGCGCGCAGGGGATGAAGACGTTGACGAAATCGTCGGCCACGCCCGACAGCTGCAATTGCACCTCCGGATGGGCGGCGCCGGTTATGAAGCCCAGCGACCACACGCCGGGGCGCGGATACTGGATCGCCACCACCTCGCGGAAGGCATTGGATTTCTTGGCCAGCACCGTCTCGAAGATCTGCTTCACCCCGCCATAGACGGAGCGGACGACCGGCATGCGCCCGACCACCCCCTCGCCGACGCCAAGAACCAGACGGCCGACATAGCCGGCGGTGAAGGCGCCGATCAGGGTGACGGCGACGATGACCACCAGCACGCCGATGCCGGGAATCGAGAAGGGCAGGTAGTTTTCCGGATTGTAGGTGCTGGGAATCAGCGGCCGGATATAGCCGTCGATCAGCGAGACGAACCACCAGGCGATATAGACGGTGATGGCGATGGGGGCGGTCACCAGAATGCCGGCCAGGAAATAGGCGCGCAGCCTCCCCATAAACCCGATGCCCTCGCGGCGGTGCCGCGCCGGCTCTGCCGACTGGGCCTTCGTCTGGGCTTTCACCTGACCCTTGCCGGGGACCTTCGGTTCAGTCTGATCTCCGCTCACGCCCGCCCATCCGCCGATCGTCTGTCCGCGCCATAGTGGGGCAAGCGCGGTCCTCTCTCAACTGCCGTTTGGCGGTGATGGGTCAGCCGACCAGCGATCCGGCGATCACGCACAAGAGGGTGACGGCCCCGGCGATGGCGGCGCCGTCGACATGGTTGGGGAAGGCGCGCCAGAACTCTTCGCGCGACATCGGTTCCGGCGCGTCGAATTCGTCCATCGACAGGCCGGCGGCCATGCCGCCGCAGGTGCGGTCGGCGATGGCGCCGGACAGATGGGCCATGGCGACGGCCAGATAGCAGAACTTCACGAAATCCAGCAGGAAGCCCAGCGTGCTGTTCGCCTCGCCCAGCGGGCTGGCGGTGAAGCCGGTGGCAGCGACCGTGCTCGCCATGGCGATGGCCGCGGCGAAGGGGATCAGGGCGACCGCCAGCAGCCGTTGCGAATCGACACGGCGGGCAGTGGGCACGGTGAACGGGCTGGTCATGATCGGCGCTCCGGCAACGATGAACGGGGTGCGGTTGGGGGACGGGTCGGCGAGGCGTCGTTCCCTTCTGCGCGTTCGGCGTTAACGGAGGGTTGACACCGGCCATTGGTCACAGCGCCTTCCACCTTTGCGCAGGTCACGCTATCCTTTGGCGCAACAAACAGTCCGGGGCGGCTCCGGAACTTCCCGTGCCGAAGGCTGAAATGACCAAATCCGACAGTCTGCCCGATGCGCTGCCCGACACCCCGGCCGATACTCCGGTCGCCGGGCTGGACCGCATCGAGTTGCTGCGTCCGCTTTCCACCGATCAGCGTGCCGCGGTGGCACGCCAATGCCGCTGGCGCCGCTTCGCTCCGGATGAGCAGCTGATCGACCACTGGGCCGAGACCCGTGACGTCGGGTTCGTGGTGGAGGGGCGGGTGCGGGTGCTCAGCCACTCGGCCGGCGGGCGCGAGATCAGCTTCAGCGATATCGATGCCGGAGAACAGGTGGGAGAGATGTCGGCGCTGGACGGCCGGCCGCGCTCCGCATCGGTGGTGGCGTTGGAGGAGGGGGCACTGATCGCCTTCCTGCCGGCGAAGCCCTTCCAGACCCTGGTGACCGCCCATCCGGAACTGGCGATGGCGATGATGCTGCGCCTGTGCGACAAGCTGCGTGGCGCCACCGACCGCATCATGGAACTGTCGACGCTCGGCGCCAATAACCGGGTGCATGCTGAACTGCTGCGCCTTGCCCGGCGCGCATCGCGGCAGGGCTCGTCCGCGGTCATTACGCCGATCCCCGTCCATTCCGACATTGCCGCACGCGTCAGCACCACCCGCGAGACCGTGGCTCGCGTCTTGAGCGACCTGACTCGCGACGGGATGCTGGAGCGCCGCTCCGACGCGCTGGTGGTGCGCGACCTTCCGCGGCTGGAGTTGCTGGTCGAGGATGTCCGCGGCGGCGCCTGAGGCAGGCCGAAAGCGGACCCGTGAAAAAGAAAAGGCCGCGGCCGCCCGAATGGTTGGGCTGTGCCGCGGTCGCCTTTCAAACCCTCAGATTTTCTTATTCTTGCGCTGTGATCAGCGATGCAGAGACTGGAACAGGATCACCGCCGGGGTGGACTTCACCCATTCCGTCAGGAACGCACCGACCGGACGCAGCAGGATGGCGGCCGGGGTGGCTTCCAGCCAGTCGGCAACGAAATCGCGGACCGGATGCAGGGTCCGGCTGTCGCCATGGACGCCATGGTCGCCGTGATGAAGGCTGAGGATGCTCATGATCGACTCCGTTGATTTGGTGTTGCGCGGGGTGGCCGGGCGTCAGCGCTTCAGCAGGCTCAGGACGAAGCCGGCCGGGGTGGCGGCGGCCCATTCGCGCAGGAAGGCGCCGATCGGGCCAAGGACCAGATAGGCCGGGGTGGCTTCGAACCAGGCCACCGGGAATTCGGCGACGGCATGCAGGGCGTCGTTCGAAGTGTGGTTGTCGGTGCCGGGCTGGAAAGTGGTGGTGGCCATTGTCGTCTCCATCGGGCTGTTGAGGAGACTATATACTGGTATACCCAATGCCAAATACGCTGCCTTTGCATTGCTGGCTGCTGCAAAAATTACAGCTATACAGAGATTTCCTTCAGCCAATGGTCGAATACCAAATCAATCCGTATCACTGATTATTGCCGGTCGCCGGAAGCGCTCCGATTGTCCGGTGGCGCCGGTGAAATGTTTAGTCGACCAACCAACGTCTTGACAGCGCCGGTTTGAAAAACGATTTCAGGGACATGGTTCAATACATCGGTCCCGATCCGCTCC
Organism: Azospirillum sp. TSH20; assembly: GCF_003115935.1. Lineage (NCBI taxonomy): Bacteria > Pseudomonadati > Pseudomonadota > Alphaproteobacteria > Rhodospirillales > Azospirillaceae > Azospirillum > Azospirillum sp. TSH20. The sequence goes on along the minus strand of NZ_LGQU01000032.1, from coordinate 5,077 downwards.
GCAGCCTGCACGAGGCCGTGCAAACCCTGCGGCGCGAGCCTTCCTCCGTCCCTGAAGCCTCGCGCACGGCAAAGCTGCTGGCGCAGGGCCGAGCCCGCATGGCACGGAAGGTGGGGGAGGAGGCGATCGAGGTGGCGATAGAGGCGATGCGCGGCGACCGCGGCGCACTGGTGATGGAGGCGGCCGACCTCTTGTATAATCTGGTCGTGCTGTTGGCCGACTTCGACATCGCCCCCGACGAGATCCTGGCTGAACTGCGGCGGCGCGAACTGGCTTTCGGCATCGCGGAAAAGCTTCCGAAATCCGAAGAACCGCCGAACGGTCCTGCAAGTTCCCCGGCCAATGGCTCCGCCGACGGTGTGGCGTCCAATGGCCAGAAGCCGGGTTCCGCAAAACGCTGCAAACGCTAAACGGCGTCGCTCTCCTGCGGGAAGACCAGATCGAACCGTGTGCCGGCGCCCCTGGTGAAATGATACTCGCCGCGTATTTGCCGGGCGAAGGCCCGGATCAGGTCCATGCCCATCGACCGTCGGCCGGGGGTGGAGGGATCCTCCGGCTCGGGGGCGCCGGTGCCGTCGTCCTGGATCGTCAGATGCAGCGATCCGTTCTCGGCCGTCACCACGATGTCGATGGTGCCGGTACAGCGGCCGGTGAAGGCGTGTTTGAAGGCGTTCGACACCACTTCATTCAGGATCAGGGCGAAGGGCACCACCCGGTTGAGGTCGAGGCTGAGCGGTTCCACCCGATGCCTGATGGTGATGGTCCTGCCCGGGCGGCTGTGGAAGCTGTTCAAATGGCCGGCCAGCGCTTCGATGAAGCTGTCGAGCGCGACCGCCGATACGCCGGTGGCGCGGTAGATCTGCTCGTGGATCAGTCCCATCGTGTTGATGCGGGTCAGCGCCTCGCTGAAGGGCGCCTCCAGTTCCGGTGCGCGCTGCGCCTGAAGTTCCAGCAGACTGAGGATCACCTGCAGATTGTTTTTCACCCGGTGATGGATGTCGCGCAGCAACACCTCCTTGTCGGCCAAGGCCTGGTCGAGGTGCCGGGTGCGTTCGGTGATCCGGTCCTCCAGCGCCTCGTTTGAGCGGCGCAATGCCTCCTGCGCCTCGGCGGCCTGACGTGAGCGGTGCAGCGCGATGCCGCCCAGCAGGACAAGCAATCCCAGTGCCGGGGTCGCGAACAGTGCGTAGGGCATCACCCGGTCGCGCCAAGCCCTCTCGATGGAGCCGACGTCGGTGCCGTAGACCACATAGATCGGCAGGTCGGGTACCTTGCGACGGGCCATCAGCCGATCGACCCCGTCGGAGGGCGTCACCGCGCGGAAAACGCCGTTCCTGTCGGGGATCGAGATCAGTTCCGGCAACCGTCCGATGTCGGCGCGGTCGGGAGGGGCGTTCTGCGGGGTACGGACCAGCACCTCGCCATCTTCGCGCATGAGCAGGATGACGTCGCTCGACCCTCGCAGGACCGAACGGTAGAAGTCGGCGAAATAGCTGGGCAGGAGAGAGATCTGCGCCACCCCCTGGAACTGGTGGTTTGACAGTTCCATCCGGCGGCTGAGGGTGAAGAAAATCTCGGAGTTGATCTTGCCAGTCAGCCGCGGACCGATGTGGATGGCGCTGCCGGGGTTCAGAAGAGCGCGGAAATATTCGCGGTCGCTCGCGTTCAGCGGGCGCATCGGCCATTCGAAGCTGCTGACGCGGACGCGTCCGCTCTCGTCGGTGATCCAATAGGATTGCACCTCCGGCGTCTGGGCCGCCATCGCTTTCAGGCGTTCGTGCAGCAGGGGAGAACTGTCGATCCGGTCCCATCCCAGGTCATCGACCATCCACTCCATGTGCGACAGGGTGGTGGCATGGATGCCGAGCGTCTTGGCTGCATGCTCCTCCAGCACGCGCGCAATCGCGGCGCTGCGGTTCTCCGCCTCGTCGATCACCTGGCTGCGGTATTGATAGGCCGCAAACACCAGCAGGGCGGCCGTAAGGGCGAGGGCCACCGCCAGCAGCGCCAGAATTGCCGGTGAAGCGGCCTTGCGTCCACCACGGATGGTGCCCGGGGGTCCTGCGGCATGTGCATCCTGTTCGAAGCCGGCAGGGGTCATCGGGGGGAGGTCGTCCGTTTGCGGAGGGGTATGGCAGGGCTCAAGAATAGCGCAAAGGTCAACGCTCGTCACTCAACAACCATGTCGCGATAAAACTGCATACAAATTCTCTGGATGATCGACATCTTCCGTATCGCTTCGATCCTGGGCGTCGATCGAGGGCCCGAATCCGATGCCCCTGAAAATGAGCATCCCGGTGAATCGAAAAGGCGAGAATGCCATGGCGGCACCGGCCGGGCAGGGACGCTGTGGTCGTCGACGCTTTGCACTCTTACTTTCCGGACACTGCGCTATGCACTGTCGTAATAAATCATTGCACAACATTGGCTCTGCCGTACATGACTCTTCGTTCATATGCGACAAATTGAAACGAATGCTGGCAATCCGCCTTATCGGTCTTGGAAGCTTCACCGTACGGTGGTTCCATTGCAGCAGGCATAGGCGATCACGCATAGTGTGACGGGGGCGGCGGATGGCGGGGATGGACGGGGGGCTGGACGACGAACTGCTGTTCGGCCCGGAGGACGGCGCCGCGACGGTGGCAAGTTCTCAACGGCCGTCCGGTACGCCCTGGCCCGTCCTGGTGGTGGACGACGATCCCCAGGTTCACGCCATGACCGCGGTGCTGCTGCGCGACTTCGACTTCGACGGACGCCCGTTCGAGGTGGTGAGCGCCCTGTCGGCGGAAGAGGCGAAGGCGGTCCTCGCCCAGCGGCCCGACCTGCCCATCGCCCTCCTCGACGTGGTGATGGAGACGGAGGATGCCGGCCTGAAGCTGGTCCGCCACATCAGGGAGGAATTGGGCAACCGCCGCATGCGGATCATCCTGCGCACCGGCCAGCCGGGTCAGGCGCCGGAGCGGGACGTCATCGTCGGCTACGACATCAACGACTACAAGGCGAAGAGCGAGCTGACCGCGCAGCGTCTGTTCACCACGCTGGTCAGCGGGCTGCGCGCCTGGCGCGACATCGTGACGATCGAGCGCAACAGGCAGGGGCTGGAACGGATTCTCAGCGCCTCCGCCCCGCTGTTCGAGATGCGGCCGATGCGCGCCTTCGTCGAACGGCTGGTGGAGCAGATCGCCCGCGTCGTCGATCACGGCAGCACGCCGGCGGTTCTGGCCTGCCGTCCGGTCGACCGCGCCGACGGCAGCCGGACGGTCGCCGTGGTGGCGGGATTGGGGGGCTTTTCCGGCTGCATCGGGCTGCCGGTGGCCGATGTCCTGTCGATCGGCGCGGCGGCGGAAGTGGCGGACGCCCTGCTGACCCAGCGCAACCTCTATCACGACGGCCATTGCGTCCTGGTCTTCCGCACGCGCGAGCATGGGGTGACCGTCTTCTGGCTTGAACGGGCGGAGCCCTACACCGCGGACGAGCACCGCCTGCTGGAGCTGTTCTGCAACCGTGTCGCCATCGGCTTCGACAACGTCTGCCTGTATGAGGAACTGGTGGCGCTGAACCACTCGCTGGAGCAGCGGGTGGAGGAGCGCACGCTGGAACTGGCCGCCAATCAGAAGGCGCTGATCCTGGCCAAGGAACGGGTGGAGCGGGCGCTGGAGCGCGAACTGCTCGCCCGCGACCGGCAGCGCCAGTTCCTGGGCATGGTCAGCCACGAATTCCGCACGCCGCTCGCCATCATCGACAGCGCGGCGCAGCTGCTGGCGATGCGGGCCGGGCAGGTGGAGCCGGAGATGCTGGAACGGCTGGCGGTGATCCGGAGCAGCGTGCAGCGTCTGACCGGCCTGATCGACGCCCATCTGACCGACGAGCGGCTACAGACCAACGCCCTTGTGCCGGAGCGGGCCGAGGTCGACTTGGCCGACCTGATCGCCAACGTCGTCCGGCCTTTCCGCGTCGCCTATCCCGACCGTGAATTCCAGATGACCCTGGCCGGTTTGCCGCGGCGGGCGGAGGTCGACGCCAACCTGATCGCGCTGGTCCTGACCAATCTCGTCAACAACGCCGTCAAATATTCCGGTCCGGGCGAAGCGATCCATCTTCACGGCGATACCGACGGCGCCATGGCGGTGATCGAGGTGACCGACCATGGCCGCGGCATTCCCGAACCGGAGCTTCCCCGCCTGTTCGACCGCTTCTTCCGCGGGTCGGGCGCGTCCGGCGTGCCGGGCACCGGCATCGGTCTGCACACGGTGCAGCAGATCGTTCATCTGCATGGCGGCGCCGTCGCGGTCGACAGCACGCTGGGAAAGGGATCGACCTTCCGGGTCGTGCTTCCCGTGTGATGCAGCCTGATGTCGCGCCTGCCCGAAAGACTATGGCCCTTTTCCAAGGGAAATGACATAGTCGGCTAACTCCCGGCACCTGTGGAACCTCAGGCCACAACCATGCTCGCTCAACAATATGCGTCGATTAAACGCGATCTCGACGAGCGGGGGATCGTGTTCTCTTTCAGCGGATACTTGTCGGAAGGGATACTTTATTCCCTCGGCGAAGCGCTGCGTGAGAAAATGGCGCTGGAGGAGGCCGATGGCCCCACCATCCGCCGCGTCTTCTCGGTCTTCGTCGAGCAGATGCAGAACATCATCCGCTATTCCGCGGAAAAGATGTCGGGCAGCGCCGGCCGCGCGGTGGAACTCAGTGCCGGCATGGTCACTATCGGGATGGAGGGCGGCAAGGTCTTCATCGTCTGCGGCAACACCGTGCGCAACAGCGAGGTTCCTCGCCTGAAGGAGCGGCTGGACCATCTGAAGAGTCTGGATCGCGACGGCATCAAGACCTATTACCGCGAACAGCTTCGAGAGGAGCCGGACGATGGCAGCCGTGGCGCGACCCTGGGGCTGATCGAGATCGCACGGCGGGCCAGCGACCCCATCGACTATGATTTCGATGCGATGGACGCGGACCGCAGCTTCTTCTGCCTCAAGGTCCGCGTGTGAGACACCCTGTGTCAACCCTGTGGAACGAGGTTGAGCGCTCTGGAGGCGGTATGCTGTTCAGGGTTGTAGGGTTTGGCGTC